>JBEUIR010000055.1:0-10939 GCA_040415395.1 Candidatus Thiothrix namsaraevi | reverse complement strand
CCCACCACACGCGCCTTATCATCACGCTCGATAGCTACCGCAGCCGGTTGAAACCAATCCTGACCGCCATTCTCTTTCTCGCGGTAGAAGGTTTCTGCCAACACCATGCCTTGCGTTAACAAGTTAGTAAAAGGTTCATCTGAGTCCACTAACTTACTGTCACGCATCATTTTATGGAAAAAGCGTGAGTACAGTAAATGCAAAATCGCGTGCTCAATCCCGCCAATATACTGATCAACCGGCAACCAGTAATTGGCGCGAGAATCCAGCATTGCCTCATGACTATCCGGGCAGGTATAGCGGGCGTAATACCAAGAAGACTCAAAAAACGTGTCGAACGTATCGGTTTCGCGCGTCGCCGGTTTTCCGCAAGACGGGCAGGTTGTCTGGTAAAATTCCGGCATCCGCTTAATGGGTGAGCCGCCGGTTTCATCAAAGGTCACGTCTTCGGGCAAAATCACCGGCAAATCTTTTTCCGGCACAGGCACAGCACCGCAATCATCGCAATAAATGATCGGAATCGGGCAACCCCAATAACGTTGGCGTGAAACACCCCAGTCACGCAAACGGAAGTTAATCCGTCGCCGTCCTTTACCCTTTTTCACTAAGTAATCAGCAATTGCCTCAAACGCAGCAGCAGAAGTCAGTCCGCTAAATTCACCCGAATTAACCAACACGCCTTTTTCGGTAAACGCGGCGGTATTCAGATCAATTTCACGCTCATCACTTGGCGCAATCACTTGTTTAATGGGCAAACCGTACACTTTGGCAAATTCCCAGTCACGCTGGTCGTGTGCCGGAACTGCCATCACTGCCCCAGAACCATAAGACATCAGCACGAAATTGGCGACCATGACCGGCACGCTTGCACCCGTCACCGGATGCACCGCCATGATTTTCGTCGCCATGCCCTTCTTTTCCATCGTTGCCATATCGGCTTCGGCAACTTTGACCAGTTTGCATTCTTCGATGAAAGCCGCTAATGCCGGGTTAGTTTGTGCCGCTTTCAACGCCAGTGGGTGTTGCGCGGCAACGGCTACATAAGTTACGCCCATCAAGGTATCGGGGCGAGTGGTAAACACGCTTAACTTGCTGTCGGAACCCGCTAAACCAAATTCGAGTTCCACCCCTTCTGAGCGCCCAATCCAGTTTTCCTGCATGGTACGCACTTGTTGCGGCCAACCGGGCATCTTGCCGATTTCTTCCAACAATTCATCGGCATAGGCAGTAATTTTCAGAAACCACTGGTCAATTTCACGCTGTTCGATCAACGCACCGGAACGCCAGCCGCGCCCCTCAATCACCTGCTCATTGGCTAATACGGTCTGGTCAACCGGATCCCAGTTCACCGTGGATTTTTTGCGATACACCAAGCCTTTTTCATACAACTGGATAAAAAACCATTGTTCCCAGCGGTAGTACTCAGGCGTGCAGGTGGCAATTTCACGTGACCAATCAATACCCAAACCCATCGACTTGAGTTGGCTGCGCATGTAACCGATATTTTTGTACGTCCAAGCAGCGGGCGCGGTATTGTTTTTGATGGCGGCATTTTCAGCGGGCAAACCAAACGCATCCCACCCCATCGGTTGCAAAACGTTTTTGCCCTGCATCCGCTGGAAACGTGCAATCACATCGCCGATGGTGTAATTGCGAACATGCCCCATGTGCAGCACGCCGCTGGGGTAAGGAAACATGGAGAGGCAGTAATATTTTTCCTTGTTGGGGTCTTCAGTGACTTCAAAAGTACGGTGTTGTTCCCAGAATTGCTGAATTTCCGGTTCCAAGGATTGCGGTTGATACTGTTCCTGCATATTACTCATAGCCTAGGCTTGCTTTTCACTGGTGATCAAAGGGGCGAAGCATACAAAGGCTGCTGACAATATGCCAGCAGCTTTGCGGGTAAGCGCGGGATTATAGCGGATTATTTGGGGCAATTCTCCACGCAAAACTGATAAGGCTTCACTGCCCCGCCACAACTGGTATAACACTGGCGGTATTGCGCGTCACATTGGCATTCCTTGCTACAGCTTAGGTCGCGAATCCGGGCGGTTTCGCCAGTTAGCGTCGGCTTTTCAGGCATCTTATCCGGGCGACGCGGCTCACTGAGCAACGGTAGCCCATTGAGCAAAGTGTGGTGATGTAAACAACTCGCCGACTCTTTACCATCCCGGTCACAGGTGAGCCGCCGCAGATCGTATTGCAATTCACGTTGGCGTAATTCCATTTCGTAAAAGCGCAAATCGGTTTCATAACGCTCCATTTCGCGCTGCCAGACAGCCAAGCGCGTGTCGTATTCGCTGAGCTTGGCGGGAAGTTCGACTTTAGCCTGTTGCTCGGCTTTGGCACTGCATTGACCGTATTGCAGATTGCATTGCAGGTTGCAGGTGCGCGATTGGGTTTCACAGCCGTTGAGACAACTCAAACCAGCGGTGCTCGCCGGTGGGGTGAACGCATAGCGGGTTTCGTATTGCGGCGCACAGCCGGATAACAGCCAAAGGCTGAATAAGAATCCCCACCATTTGTTCATCACTCACCTCATTGTTTATTTACGCATTTTTGCCAAGGCTGCCGCTAAGGCATCACCCATTGCTGAGTTTGCGGCAGGCGCTGGCTCTTTCATAGGTTTTTTCGCGTTTGACTGGCGGGTATCCGCTTTACGGTCATGACGTGCGTTACGTGCGTTACGGTCATTACGCTCATGATTACGTTCCGGCTGCGGATGTGCCGTTGCTGGTCGACGCTCTTCACGGCTGGCTGCCGCCTTAGCAACGGGGTCTTGGACAGCTTTCGGCTGGGTAGGTTCCAAACGCATGGTTAAGCTGATCCGCTTGCGCTGCACATCGACCTCTTCGACGCGCACTTTCACCACATCGCCGGTACGCACGACTTCACGCGGGTCTTTAATGAATTTGTCGGTCAATTGGGAAATGTGTACCAAGCCATCTTGATGCACACCAATATCGACAAATGCCCCGAAATTCGCCACGTTCGTGACCACACCCTCAAGAATCATGCCCGTTTGCAAATCTTTCAGTTCATTGACGCCTTCACGGAAGGTAGCGCTCACAAATTCCGGGCGCGGGTCACGCCCCGGCTTTTCCAGTTCCGCCAAAATATCGCGAATCGTGGGCAAACCGAACTGTTCAGTCACGTAATCGGCTGGGGTAAGCGTGCTGACAAACTCGCTGTTTCCCACCAATTCTTGCAAAGGCTGACGGTTCACGGCGGCAATCTGTTCGACCAGCGTATAGGCTTCTGGGTGAACGGCAGAGGCATCCAGTGGATATTCTCCATCGCGAATCCGCAAGAAACCAGCGGCTTGTTCAAACGTTTTCGCCCCCAGCCGTGATACTTTCTTCAATTGGTTACGATTGCGGAATGCGCCATTGTCATTGCGGAAATCTACAATATTGTCGGCAATGCCACTGTTTAAACCGGAAACCCGCGCCAGTAACGCCGCAGAAGCGGTATTCACATCGACCCCGACGGCGTTTACGCAGTCTTCCACTACTGCATCCAGCGAACGCGCCAATTCTGGCTGGTTCAAATCGTGTTGGTATTGACCAACCCCGATGGATTTCGGGTCGATTTTCACCAATTCTGCCAGCGGATCTTGCAAGCGGCGAGCAATGGATACCGCACCACGGATAGAAACATCCAAACCGGGGAATTCGCGGGCAGCCAGTTCCGATGCCGAGTAAACCGATGCACCGGCTTCTGACACCACGATTTTAGATAACTTGAGTTCGGGGTGACGGCTAATCAAATCGCCCGCCAACTGATCAGTTTCGCGGGATGCCGTGCCATTGCCAATGCTGATCAGTTCTACACGGTGTTTAGCACATAAATCTGCCAGTATCGCAATCGACTGATCCCATTGCTTTTTCGGCACATGCGGATAGATCGTGGCAAAATCCAACAGCTTACCCGTGGCATCCACAACGGCGACTTTCACTCCCGTGCGCAAACCGGGATCAAGCCCCAGCGTATTACGCGCTCCAGCGGGCGCTGCCAGCAATAAATCTTTCAAATTCGCCGCAAACACACGAATGGCTTCTGCCTCCGCCTGTTCACGCAAACGCTGAGTCAAGTCGGTACTTAAGCGGCTGTGTAATTTGACTTTCCAAGTCCAGCGTACCGTATCCAGCAGCCAACGATCCGCAGCCCTACCCTGATCACTGATATTAAAGGCTTGGGCAATTTTGTCTTCACACGGGTGGCTCATGCCCTCTGCTACGGTGACATCCAGTTTCAAATCCAGAATACCTTCGTTGCGCCCCCGGAATAATGCCAACGCACGGTGGGAAGGAATTTTGTTTAAGGCTTCACTATACGCAAAGTAATCAGCAAACTTCTGCCCCTCCTCTTCCTTACCCGCAATCACGCCGGACTCGAAACCGCCCTGCTCCCACAAATATTCACGCAACGTGCCGCTCAGTTCAGGGTTTTCCGCGAAATCTTCCATGAGAATTTGCCGCGCACCATCCAGCACTGCTTTGGTGTCAGCAAACTCCAGCGCCGGGTTGAGGTACTTGGCAGCTTCGGTTTCAGGGTCAAGTTGCGGATTGCTCAGCAAAGCTTCTGCCAGTGGTTGAATTCCGGCTTCACGGGCAATCATGGCTTTGGTGCGGCGCTTGGGTTTGTAAGGCAGGTAAATGTCTTCAAGTTCAGTGCGGGTTTGTGCTTGTAGTACTTGTTGCTCCAACTCGGCACTCAACTTGCCTTGTTCGCGGATGGAGTTGAGCACAGTATCACGACGCTTTTCCAGTTCACGTAAGCTGCCCAAGCGGGTTTCGAGGTAACGCAGTTGGGTATCGTCCAGCCCGCCGGTTTTTTCCTTGCGGTAACGGGCAATGAAAGGAACAGTTGAACCTTCGTCCAATAGGGCGACAGCGCTAGCCACTTGCTGTTCCTGAACCGCCAATTCGGTAGCGATACGTGAAAGAATACTTTGCATACGAAACTCGTTGTTGTGATCAATGCGACGCATCATAACAAAGTCAGGGGAAGCCGCAAAACAAAGCGAATTAAATGTGATTGGTGATGATTATCACAGCAAAAGCACTAGACCACTGCGATAATCCGCTCACTAAGTAAGCAATAGAATGCGCCTACCTCCCTTCAAGTGGCTGAACTTATAAAAAGGGGATAGGGATGCGCCTTCACAACTAAACAACGTTTATACATTTTTTGGCTTTGCCAGTTCTCAAAAAGGGTCTAATTATCATGGGTGTACATTTACATCTTGCTGCAATTTCTGATTTTAATATCAGCCGTCTGATGGCAAATCCCAAGCTCATCTGGACAGTCGCATTTGCAGAACAAGTCAACGCCATGCAAGCCGAACCAGCATTTCCGGCATCGCGCTACGCACTTGAACCGGAAACGGTCAATCTGCGCGAAACCTTGGGTGAATACTGGCATGGCATTCATTATTTGATGTGCGGGCAGGTATGGAGCGGCGAATTTCCCGACGCATTTCTGATTGATGGGGGCAGCTACGTGGGTGATGTGGATTTGGGGTATGGTCCGGCGCGTGCGTTTGAGTCGTGTGAAGTCAAACATATCGCTCAAGCACTACTGAACAAAACGCCTGAAACCTTAGCGCAGCATTTTAATGCCAACCAAATGCTGGATGACGATATTTACCCGCAAATTTGGGACGGTAACGACCAAGCATTGGATCATTGCCTGAACCGTTTCAAAGCCATGCAGCATTTCATGCGCCATGTGGCTGAAAACAATCTGGGTTTAACGGTTTATCTGCAAGCGACACACTGATAAAAGAACCTCACCCCCCGCCCCCTCTCCTTGACAGGAGAGGGGGAGAAAGAATCGCGTTTCTTAGCCCCTAAGCGACCACGCCTTTAATGGTGGCGAGGCGATTGCGTGCGTACATGTAGTACATCAGTGGAATCAATACCAAGGTCAGCACGGTGGAAACCAAGATCCCGAAAATCAACGATACGGCTAAACCACCAAAGATCGGGTCATCAATAATAAAGAATGCGCCGACCATCGCCGCCAACGCGGTTAAGGCAATCGGTTTCGCCCGCACCGCACTGGAATTAATGACAGCCTCTTTCAAATCCATGCCGCCACGTACCTGCTCGTTGATAAAGTCCACCAGCAAAATTGAATTACGTACAATAATCCCCGCCAACGCAATCATGCCGATCATGGAAGTCGCGGTGAATGGCGTCCCCAATAAGGCATGACCCGGCATAACACCAATAATGGTCAGCGGAATGGGCGACATAATAACCAGCGGCACCATGTATGAGCGGAATTGCACCACGATCAATAAGAAGATCAGAATCATCCCAACCCCGTAAGCAATCCCCATATCGCGGAAGGTTTCGTAAGTCACTTGCCATTCACCATCCCACTTCATACCGTACAAATATGGGTCATCGGGCTGGGCGATAAAGAATTGATTGACTGGGTTATCGTATACCGATAATTCCTTGATACCGCTGAAGATTTCAAACATGCCATACAGCGGGCTATCGGTAGTACCTGCCATATCGCCCGTCACGTAAACAACCGGCAATAAGTCTTTGTGGTAAATGGAATGTTCGCGGGTGGTTTCCTGCACGCTCACCAATTCAGACAGCGGCACTAATTCACCCGCTTGGCTACGTACTCGTAACGCCAGCACCGAATCCATTTTGTCTTTGAGCGCTACCGGGAATTCAACGCGAATCGGTACGGCATATTTGATGCCCTTACCGTGCAAAAACACCACGTCTTCGCCACTCAAGACCGTATCAATTGCCGAGGCAATCGCATCTTGCGATACCCCCAACAAAGCGGCTTTACTGCGGTCAACTTGCACCACCAAACGTTTTTGCGGCGCTTCTACGCTGTCATCAATATCGACAATATCCGGTGTTTGCTCAAATACCTCACGAATTTGCTTGGCAACCGCAATCTGCCCCGGATAATCCAAACCGTACACTTCTGCCACAATCGGCGACATGACAGGTGGCCCCGGTGGTACTTCCACCACTTTCACATTCGCATTGTATTTCTTGGCAATGTCTTGCAACGGCGGGCGCACAGCCAAGGCAATATCATGGCTTTGGCGTTCACGTCCGTGGGAATCGGTCAAATTAACCTGAATATCCCCAACGTTAGCCCCTTCACGCAAATAGTACTGACGTACTAAGCCATTGAAATTGATAGGTGCAGCCGTTCCCGCATAAATCTGGTAGTCGGTGACTTCATCCACTTTGCCCAAGTATTCGGACATTTCATTGAGTACCCGCGAGGTTTGCTCCAATGAAGTGCCTTCTGGCATATCCAGAATCACCTGAAATTCAGACTTATTGTCGAAAGGCAACATTTTCAGCACAACCAACTTGAATGCCGCCAACGAAGCCGACAATACGATCAGCAAAGTAATCGCTGCAAACAGGGTTACGCGCCGCTTACCGCCTTTCTTGTCATCCAAAAACGGCGACATAATCCGGCTAAAAAAGCCGTGCAGCTTATTAGTATCGTGTTGGTGATGGCTAAAATCGACATTTGCCAGCATTTTACCCGTCATCCAAGGCGTTACCACGTAAGCTACTGCCAAAGAAATCAACATCCCCATACTCGCATTGATCGGGATCGGCGACATATAAGGCCCCATTAACCCCGACACAAACGCCATCGGCAATAACGCCGCAATTACCGTAAAGGTCGCCAAAATCGTTGGTCCCCCCACCTCATCCACCGCCAGCGGAATGACTTCCAGCAGTTTTTTACCGCCCTGCTGCATGTGCCGGTGAATATTCTCCACCACCACAATCGCATCATCCACCAGAATCCCGATGGAAAAAATCAACGCAAACAATGACACCCGGTTCAGCGTGAATCCATACGCCCATGACGCAAACAATGTCACCGCCAAGGTAATCACTACCGCTGCACCCACGATTAAGGCTTCGCGCCAGCCCAAAGCAAACCAAATCAGCAACGCGACCGCAATGGTTTCAATAATCAACTTTTGGATCAACTTCTCGGATTTAGCTTGTGCGGTTTCACCATAATTGCGCGTCACCGTAACATTCACGCCCTCTGGTACAAACGTACCACGCAATTTCTCGAAGCGGTCAATCACACTATTCGCAACATCCACCGCATTCGTACCGGGTTGTTTAGCGACTGCAATCGTTACCGCTGGGGTGTGAATGCCAGCGGGCAAGCCTTTGTGTACCGCCGCCGCACCCGTGCCAAAGCTCACATACGCTTCCGGCGAGTCCGAGGTACGCTTCACTTCCGCCACATCACTGAGGAATACGGGTTTGCCATCAAATACCCCCACCATCAGCTCGCCGACTTCAGACGCATCCATGAGGAAAGTACCGGCTTGCACCTGGATTTCTTCATTATTGTTCACGAGGGAAACGGCATCACGCGCCGAATTACTCGCCTGCAAGGCATTACGCAAATCGGCTAAGGAGATCCCATGCCCCGCCAGTTTTTCCGCATCCAATAACACATGCACCACTTGCTGCGGACCACCGATGGTATAAATGTCACGCGAACCGGGGACGCGCTTGAGTTCAGATTCAATCGCGTGCGCCACTTGATTTAACTCATACGCCCCGCGCTTCTCATCCTCTGTCCACAAGGTCAGTGCCACAATCGGCACATCATCAATGCCTTTAGGTTTAATCAGTGGTGTACCCACCCCCAGATTTTGTGGCAACCAGTCTTGATTAGACTCAACTTTATTGTATAAACGTACCAAGGCATCAGTACGATTCTGCCCCACTTTGTATTGCACCGTCAGCACCGACATCCCCGGCATTGAGGTGGAATAGATATGCTCCAAACCTTCGATTTCAGATAATACTTGTTCGGCAGGGGTACTCACCAAACTTTCCACCTGCTCAGCACTTGCCCCCGGAAACGGGATAAACACATTTGCAAAGGTCACGTTAATCTGCGGGTCTTCTTCACGCGGTGTCACCATGACGGCAAACAGCCCCAACAGCAAGCCCACCAATGCCAATAACGGCGTGATTTCCGTCAACAAGAATTTTTTGGCAATCCCACCGGATATGCCCAGCTTTGGCTCATTCATTGTGCGTTGCCTCCGCTTTCTGTTGCTTCAGGGAAATCGCCGCGTGTACAGGGTCAAGCGCAATGGTTTCCCCGACGGATAAACCCGCCAGCACACTGATGGTAGTGTCATCCAATTTCTTGCCTAAACGGATTTGGCGTAACGCCGGTTTGCCTTCCGCATTGAGAACATAAACCCCAATCACTTCGCTACGCACCACAACGGCGCTTTCAGGAATGCTGACCACACCCTCCTGTTGCCCCATAACAAATGCCACTTTCACGAACATGCCGGGGAATAAGTCCTGCACACCAGCCTTCAAATCAATCCTGACCTTAAAAGCGTTGGTTTTGGGGTCGGCATACGGGAAAAATGTCAGTGAATCAACAGCTAACGACTTATTAGAGCCATCCTGAAACACAAATGCTTTCTTTTCCTGGCGCACTTTAGCAATTAAACGCTGCGGCACATCAACCACCACACGCAACTTATCCAATGAAATACCCGTCATCACCGGTGTACCGGGGTTGACCGCCTCACCTAATTGCACATGACGTTTGGTCACAATGCCGCCGTAAGGTGCAATCAAAGTGGTATAACCCAACTGCTCACCGGCTTGCGTCACTTGTGCCCTCGCTGCCGCCAAACGCGCTTCCGCTGCTTTCAATCCAGCCTGAGCCGCATCCAAATCCGCCTTGGGCACAAGACGCTTGGCGTAAATTTCACTAATGCGTTTGAAATCGGCTTGTGCTTCGGTGTAACGGGCTTGTGCCTCATCTAAGGAAGCTTGAGCTTGTTCAACACCAGCCTGTTGATTTTTGGATTTGATCCGCGCAATTACCTGACCCGGCTCTACGTAATCATCCACATCGTAAAACAGTTTTTCGATAACCCCACTGGTTTGCGCAGAAATCGTACTTTCATTGACGGCTTCCACATGCCCGTCGAGATAATGCAATTCAGGTGTACCGACGGCATTCACCGTGGTCGTCTGCAAAGCTGGCTGCACCGATGTTTTCACTGCATCTGAAGGCGCTGCTTGCTCGGCATTTCCGCAAGCAGACAATGCAGAAAATCCGACAATCAGTAACCACTTTGGTAACATTTTCATGGCATACTTACCTTAAATAAAATGAGAAGTTGACGCATCCTAACAGAGAGTATTAGAAAACACTAATATATAGTCAAGCACTAAACATAACAAGGTTATCCATGAAAACAGCAATCTTTATGCCAGTCATACTCCTGACCGCCGCTGTGGCAGCTAACAATGCAGCCGCTGACATGTACAAATGGACCGATAAAAACGGCGCAACCCACTACACCCAAACCCCGCCACCACCTGAGGTCAAAGGTGAAAATATTGAAGATGACATCCGTCTGTCCACTGGCAAGTTAGGCAACACCATCCCTAGCGCACCGGAGGCAGAACCCCAAGATGATCTGGAAAAATCCCGCAAAGAAGGTGAAAAAAGCGACCAAAAACACCGCGATTTTTGCGCCCAACAAAACGATGCGCTGCAAAAAATGACGGCGAATGCACTCATTAAGTGGAAAGATGCCCAAGGCGAACGCTTCCTGACGGCTGAAGAAAAAACTGCCAAGACAAAAGAAATTCAAGGCAATATTGACAGTTTATGCAAACCAGAAATGTTCAATAAAACCGAGAAAACCACCAGCCAAACCAAAAAAGGGGGTGATGCACGTCTGCATACTGACAATCAGACCACCTCAGAAGTCAGTCAAAGCACCGGCACATCAAGCGCCAGTAATGAGGCAACGGGTTCAGGCAGCAATACCACGAATCAAGCAGCCGCAGCCATGCTACCGGCAACTGATTGACACAGACCAAGAAAGTCAACTACCCCGCCCTGAAGG
>JBEUIR010000054.1:0-10991 GCA_040415395.1 Candidatus Thiothrix namsaraevi | reverse complement strand
GGCACTATCGACGTCATTCCCGCATGGCGTTTCCTATTGTATAACCCCCCGTTTTGTACTAAACAATAGGCAGCCGAAAAATAATGCGGGGGACGCATGGAATCCATCAAGATCAGTGGCAAGTTAACCGGGCAAGACTTTCCACTCAAAACACATGGCGATTTTGCCGATATTCTGACCATTACCTGCCAGCAAGAAGTGTCGCTGGAAGCTTTACGCAGTGGCGGTAACAGTGTCTCACTCAATAACCTTGACGCTGACACCTTAGTCGAACTCGAATTTGACGGCGGGTTCAAACGCTGGGTGCGAGCGGGCGAGTTACGGGCGCAAGCCCGTGAGGAAACCAGCCGCTCGACCGGCAATGAATTCATGCTCACGCCCGCCAGTTTTGACGTGAGTAACCAGCGCGGTGTGGTCGGGTTGGTATTGAAATTTCTGCGGGTACTGAACGTCGATCCAGTCAGCGAGATGAGCGATGCCTTGGCTGAGGTGTTAATCGACAAGCTGGAAACCCGTAAAATTCCGCAACCGGGTATGTATCGCTGCCATAACACCGATCAATTGACACTGGAACGGGTCACGCAAGCCGGTGACATTGATACTAGCAAACCGGTATTGTTGTTTTTGCACGGCACATTTTCCAGCACCGATGGCAGTTTCGGCGACTTATGGGAATCGCGCCAAGGCTACAACGCCAGTGCTTGGTTGCAACGTTTGTTCGCGCCGTATGGTCAGCAAGTGTTCACGCTGGAACACCACACCCTCACCGTCAGCCCGGTGCACAATGCGTTGCAAGTGTTGCGCTTATTGCCAGCGCACACGCGCTTGCACTTGATTAGTCATTCACGCGGTGGCTTGGTGGGGGAATTGCTGTGCCAAGGCGTGTTGCAGCGCAAAACCCGCGATTCCGCTGATAAATTTCTGGAAAGCGAAGAAATTTTCTCCAAGGTAGAACTCCAGCCGTTCGCGCATCAGGCGCGACAGCCTGATCTGCAAGGCTTGCAGGAAATTGCTGCCTTGCTGACTGAAAAACGCATCAGGGTGGAGCGTTTTGCACGGGTCGCGTGTCCGGGGCGTGGCACGGTGTTAGCGTCGGAACGGCTCGAAGACAATCTGTCAGTGATCTTCAATGTATTGAGCTTTATTCCTTCCCCGCGTTTGCAGATGATGGCGGAATTTGTGCGCATGGTGTTGATGGCAACAGCCCGCAAACGTACCGACCCGCAAGAATTGCCGGGCTTGGAGGCGATGATGCCCGCATCCCCTTTAGTGCGCTTGCTGAATCGCCCAGATGTGCAGCTCGATTCTGACATCAGCGTGATTTCGGGGGAAATGCGGGCGTCGACTATCCTAGGGCATTTTAAGGAATGGGTGACGCAACGCTTTTTCGGCGAAGAAAATGATTTTGTGGTGAATACTGCCGGAATGTACGGTGGGGTGCGGCGTTTGCGGGGGATGCGCTTTTATCTGGATCAGGGCGATAACAGTAGCCACTTCAATTATTTTCGTAAAGGTGAGGTGCGCGACCGTTTGCTCAGTGCTTTGCAAAACCCAGATTCCGATTTGCGCTTGCGTCCGCTGCTGACTGATACCCCGGTAACACGTCCGGCGGCGCGGTCTGGTCGTCATGTGCAAAAAGCCAAGCGCAGCACCGTGTATTTTCTGCCCGGTTTCATGGGGTCTACGTTACAGATTAACGGTACACCCATCTGGCTGGATATGTCGGCATTGAGTTGGGGGGATTTTTCGCGCCTGCAAATTGACAGTGCTGGGGTGCAAGCCGACGGCGTATTGGAAGCGCCGTATCGCCCTTTGCTTACTATGTTAGCGGCTAGTCATACGCTGGTGGAATTTGCCTACGACTGGCGGCGTTCGTTTGCCGAAGCGGGGCGGCGATTGGCGGATGCACTGGAACAGGAGTTGGATCAAGCTAAAGCCAGCAATAGCAAGCTGGTGGTGCGCTTGCTGGCGCATTCCGGCGGTGGTTTGGTGGCGTTGGCGTTGATGAGCGAAGCGCCCAAACTGTGGCAACGCTTGCGCGAAGAGGCGGATTGCCGTGTGGTGATGCTGGGTACGCCCTTGCAGGGGACGTATGCGGTGGTGCAATTATTGCTGGGGCAACACCGCTTGCTGAGCCTGTTGAATCTGCTCGATGGGCAAGTGGATGAGCGCGAAGCCAAGGCTTTGGCACAGCAGTTTGCGCGTTACCCCGGTGTGCTGGAGTTGTTGCCTGCGGCGTATTTACACGAAGCGCGTTGGCAAACCTTGCTGGGGGAGGCGTTTCACAACTGGCCTGCCCGCCATTTGCTGGCAGATGCGCGGCGGGTACGCGAACAGTTACGTGCGGTGGAACTGGATACGCAACGCCTGCTGTATCTGTACGGTAAATCCAGCCTGACGCCGGATGATGTGGCGGAATACCAAGGTGGCTGGCGTTTTCATGCCAGTGGTGCGGGGGATGGGGTGAGCTTGTGGGCGGAATTGCCCGCGAAATTGCCAACTTGGTATTTGCCGGTCGAACACGGGCGCATGGCCAGCCAGGGTGAGCATTTTCAGACCTTGCAATATTTGCTGGACGATGGGGTGTCGCGGCAATTGGCAACCCAGCTACCTGCCATTGGCAAGGCAACGGGGGAGTGGTTGCCGACGATTCGCCGCGAATTGTTTCCCGATGAACAGGAATTGCTGGCGGCTGCCTTGGGCTACCATACGCGCATGACGCAGGAAGAAGTGCGTCCGCCGGTGGAAGTGCGTGTGGTGCATGGCAATCTGGAACAGGTGGCGCATCCGGTGGTGGTCGGGCATTACGCGGGGGATACGATCCTCAGTGCTGAAGCGTTGCTGGATAAGCGTTTGCAGGGGCGGCTGGGGGAACTGCACCGCATGGGCTTGTATCCGGGCGAATTGGGTACGTCACACGTATTCCTGAATCCGGGGAAAAAACCGGGGGGCGCGGTAATTGTGGGCTTGGGCGAAGTCGGCAAGCTGACCGCTGGGGAGTTAACCGCCAGTTTCACCCGTGCGCTGATGGCTTATTCCCTGAAAATCCGCGAAGCCTTGGAACAAACCCCATCGAGTAACCCGCAGGCAGAAACGGAAACCGTGCCGGTGCACGTGGCGACCTTGCTGATCGGAACGGTGGGCGGCGGCAGTGTGACCTTGGCGGATTCGATTACGGCAATTTTGCGGGCGATTGCGCGGGCCAATCAGGCGTTGGATAAGAGCGAACGCGGTTTGCGCCTGCGCTTACAAGTCGTGGAATTCATCGAGCTGTACGAAGACCGGGCAGTGGAAGCGGCGCGTTTGGTGCAAGATTTCGTATTGCTGCCGGAGTTTCACAACGATTTCAATGTGAAGAGCCTGATGCAATGCTTACCGGGGAAACGGCGGCGGGTGATGTATAACGATCCGCCGGGTTGGTGGCGGCGGATTCAAGTGGAAGCGAATGCCGAGGGCTTGAAATATACCGCGTTGACCGATAAGGCGCGTGCCGAGTTGGTATTGCAAGCCACGCAGCGCAAGTTGGTGGATCAGTTTATCGACAAGGCGATCACTTCCAGCGCGGATGACCCGGATACCGGTAAAATTTTGTTTGAGTTACTGCTGCCCGCTGCAATGAAAGAACAAGCGCCGAATGCTGAAAACTTGGTGATGGTGTTGGATAGTGCCGCGTCTGCCTACCCGTGGGAGTTGCTGTACAACCGGTTTGACCACGAGTCCCAGCCGCTGGCGGTGCGGTTCGGGTTGGTACGTCAGCTACAAGTGGGGCAATACCGCCAGCACGTGATTAACCCTTTGGAACGTTCGGCATTGGTGATTGGCGATCCGCCGGTGAAGGGCGAGTTTGTGCGCTTACCGGCCGCCCGACAGGAAGCCGAGACCGTGGCAAACCTGCTGGAAGCGGGTGGTTTTAGCACCGTGACCCGCGAAATTGGCACGGATTCACACGCCATTTTAAAAGCCTTGCACACCGGTGATTATCGGGTGTTGCACTTAGCGGGGCATGGGGTTTACCGCTACCGCCCTGACCCTGAGAGTGACTTGGAAGTCAGCGGCATGGTGTTGGGTGATGGCATTTTCCTTACACCAGTCGAAATCGGGCAGATGCGCAAAGTGCCAGAATTGGCGTTCATCAATTGCTGTCACCTCGCGCAAATGGACTTCATGAGTGCCGAGGTGCAAACCGCCGTGAGCAGCGACCGCAGCAAGTTGGCAGCGAGTTTGGCGCAAGAACTAATTCGCATGGGGGTACGGGCGGTCATTGCGGCAGGCTGGGCGATTAATGACAGTGCGGCGCAAGTGTTTGCCGAGCACTGTTATCAGGCACTCTTGCAAGGGCATACGTTTGGCATGGCGACCTTGTTGGCACGGCGTGAAACTTGGCAGCAATACCCGCAGAGCAATACGTGGGGGGCTTACCAGTGTTATGGCGACCCAGATTACAAATTGTTGAGCCGCCAGCCGGATAGCCATATTGATGACAAGATGCTGGATAGCTGGCGCTTCGTGGCAGAAGTCGAAGTGGTGGCGGAGTTGCAAAACCTGATTCATGCCGCTGACACCGCACAAGCGGGGGACATTGAGTGGTTGCAGCAACGCTTGCTGCAATTGCACCGGGCGATTCCGGCAGAATGGTTGTCGCACGCGGATATTTTGTATGCCCTAGGTAGGGCTTACGGCAAGTTGGATATGTTTATTCCGGCACTAGAGGCGTATCAGGCAGCGCTGGATTCGCCGCAAGCCGATTACCCGGTGATCTTGCTGGAAGACAAAGTGAGTGTGCAAACCTCGCTAGCATTGGCATGGGTGCAGGGCAGGGTCGCACCACCGGAATCGCGGCTGGCGGTATCCCCCACGGCATTGATGGCGGATAGTTTCAAAACCCTCCAGTTGCTGGATGGCTTGGGCAATAGCCTGCAACGTTTTGAAGAGGTGGGTAAATTTTGGAAACGTGGCGCATTAATGGTAACGGGCGTCAAACGTGCGGATGCCTTGCGTGAGATGGAGCAAGCGTATCGGCGGGCGCATGAGTTTGCCTTGCAGGAAACCCACACAGTGGCAGGCTACCCGCTGATCAATTGGCTGACGTGCAAAGTGGTGCGTCATTTACGCGGGCATGTGCAACAGTTGGATCGGGAGGAACTCAAGCATTGGCTGGAGCAAGCGCGGCAATGTGCCGCGTCAGGCAATCATGGGGCAGCGTCGTTTTGTACAGCGATTACGCAAGCCGAATACAGATTGCTGCATTATCTGGTCAGCGCTCGTTTGAGCGAAACCACACAGGTACAAAAAGTGGTGGCGGATTATGCACAAGCGCTGGGACGCGGAGTATCACCACGGCAATTGCGGTTTGCACGTGAACATCTGGAGTTCTTGCGCACCATGTTAGGTGAGTTTCAGGATGCTAAGCCGCCATTGCGTCCGTTGGTGATGGCGTTATTGGAGATCGAGGAAAAACTGGCTATGTAAACCATCGCCACAAAAAAGCCCCCAAGTTGGGGGCTTCAGGGTTGCATGAGGTTAGGATTTAGACGATTGAACCATCGGCATTCATCCCTTCCATCTTCTCGTCCTCTTTGGGGATCATGTGTTCCCGTTTAAGACCTAATAGCAGCAGTAAGGGTGAAGCTACCAATACGGATGAGTAAATCCCAAACAGAATCCCGATGGTCAGTGCCAGTGCGAAGTTGTGCAGGGCTTCGCCACCAAACCATAGCATCGACAACACCATGATTTGGGTCGACAAGTGGGTAATAATGGTACGCGACATGGTGCTGGTAATTGCACTGTCGATAATGTCCGGGATGGTTTCATCACGCATGATGCGGATATTTTCCCGAATCCGGTCAAATACCACCACCGATTCGTTCACTGAATAGCCCAGTACTGCCAAAATACCCGCCAATACGGTCAGGTCAAACTGCCATTGGAAGAATGCAAATAACCCAAGGATGATTACCACGTCATGCATATTGGCAATAGCGGCGGAAACCGCAAAACGCCATTCAAAGCGAAATGCGAGGTAAATAATGATGCCTGCCGCGACTAAAATCAGGGCTAAACCACCGTTTTCATACAGCTCCTGCCCGACTTGCCCGCCGACGAAATCGACTTTGCTAAGGGTGACATCCGGTGTGCTGGTTTTCAGCACCCCCATGATTTGCTCACTGACTTGAGCGCTGGAAACGCCTTCTTTCAATGGCAAACGGATCAATACATCCTGGGTTGAGCCAAAGTTTTGCACCGCTACTTCATGATAGCCAGTGGCTTTGATGGCTTCACGAATGGTGTCGATAGGCGCAGCCTGCGCGTAGCGCACCTCCATCACTGTACCACCGGTGAAGTCAACCCCCAGATTCAGACCGTAGAAAAACAGCGAGAATATCGAGAACAAGAACGTTGCCAGCGAGATAGCCGTCGTGGTTTTGCCATACCGCATAAACGGAATGACTTTTTTTAATGAAAAAAGCTCAATCATGGTGTAGCCCCTTAAATCGCCAGTTTTTGCAGACGTGGTTTGTAACCGTAGACGAGATTAACTATCGCCCGTGACACCGTTACCGCGCTGAACATGGAAGTTAAAATCCCCAAACACAGCACCACGGCAAAGCCTTTGACAGGGCCGGAACCCAATAAAAACAGTGCAATACCTGCAATCAATGTGGTCAGGTTAGAGTCGATAATCGTACCCCAAGCACGTTCATAGCCGACATTAATAGCGGCTTGTGGTGAGGCACCTGCTCGCAGTTCTTCGCGGATACGTTCGTTAATCAAGACGTTGGCATCAATCGCCATACCCAGCGTCAAGGCGATACCCGCCAAACCCGGCAAGGTCAGGGTCGCTTGAATCATGGAAAGCAGCGCAAACAGGAAGAAACCGTTAATAGCCAATGCCACGCTGGAAATAACGCCGAAAACACGGTAGTAAACCACCATGAATAACACCACCGCAGCAAACCCCCAAATATTGGAGTTAAAGCCCTTTTCGATGTTCTCTTTACCCATGCTAGGGCCGACGGTGCGTTCTTCCACGATATAAACCGGCGCGGCTAATGCACCTGCCCGCAGCAATAAGGCAAGGTCACGTGCTTCTTTCGGCGAATCTAGCCCAGTGATCTGGAAACGTTTACCCAATTGCTCCTGAATACGGGCAACGTTGATGACTTCTTGGGTAGTCTTGCTGGTTTTAACCATTTGCCCGTCGACTTCTTGGGTCTCGATCTTGTTTTCGATGAAGACCACGCCCATCAGTTTTTGAACGTTTTCGCCGGTTACTTTGTTGAAACGGGTAGCACCTTTGCCATCAAGCGTAATGTGTACTGCCGGACGGCTATTCTCATCAAAGCCAGAAGAAGCATCAATGATGAAATCGCCGGTCAGCATCACTTGGCGTTTAAGCAAAATCGGGTCGCCATTACGCTCTTTGTAAAGCTGCGAGCCAATCGGTGCACGCCCGCTTTGTTGCGCTTGTGCCGGGTCATTCTGTTCATCGACCAAACGGAATTCGAGGGTGGCAGTTGCACCCAGAATTTCTTTAGCGCGGGCGGTATCCTGTACACCGGGGAGCTGTACCACGATGCGGTTAGCGCCTTGTTGCTGGATAACCGGCTCGGCTACCCCCAGTTCGTTCACCCGTTTGCGCAGGGTAGTAATGTTTTGTTGCAGGGCAAACTTTTGAATGTCCAGCATCGCGGTTTGCGAAATACTGGCTTGCAAATCGGTAGTGTCGGGCAACGCGGTGAATTGCAGGCTATTCTGGTATTCCTTGCTAAATGCTGCCATCGCGGCATCGCGGCTGGCGGCATCGCGGAATTTTGCCAGTACCGTATCACCTTCGCGGGCAATGCCCAGATATTTGATGTCTTGTTCGCGCAGGAAATCACGGAATTCGTCTTCGTAGCGGTTAATCTGCTTATCCAATGCCGCTTTCATGTCCACTTCCATGAGGAAATGCACCCCGCCGCGCAAGTCCAACCCTAAGAACATGGGGTTAGCATTCAAAGCGCGTAACCAACCGGGGGTGGAAGGTGCAAGGTTCAGCGCCACCACAAACTGATCACCGACCGCTGCTTTCAAGGCTTCAGACGCTTTGAGTTGCACATCGGTGTCTTCAAAGCGGAACAAGGCTTGTTGACCGTTGTTTTCACTGGCGCGAATGGTTAAGCCTTGTGCCTGTAATGCTTGCTCGAAACGCTGCATGGTTGCCGGGTCGATAGCCTGTTCGACTTTAGGGCTTAACTGCACCGCCGGTTCAGACGGGAAAAAGTTGGGGACAGAGTAGATCACCCCGATCAGCAGTACGACTGCGATCATGAGGTACTTCCAGAGTGGATAGCGATTCATTGTTATAGGATTCCGTGTGGGGTTGGAGGTGAGGGGGAAAATCCCCCCACTTACCGTTTACGCGCCTTTCATCGTGCCTTTAGGCAGGACAGAAGTAACAGCATGTTTTTGTACTTTGATGGTGACGTTATCAGCAATTGTCAGGTCGACGAAGTTATCACCTAAGCCTGCAATTTTACCCATCACACCACCACCGGTAACGATTTCATCGCCTTTGCTGAGGGATTCGATCATCATTTTATGTTCTTTGGCACGCTTTTGCTGCGGGCGGATAATCATGAAATACATAATGGCGAAAAATACGCCCATCATCAGCAACATTTCGATGCCACCACCCGCTGGTGCGGCTGCACCTTCGGCATGAGCGTTAGATATCAGAAAGTCCACGTTCAATCTCCTTGAATATTAGTGTCGGCGGCTATTATGCCACCTCCCATGAAAAAGCGATAACCTGTTTCAGGTCATCCAGTTGCATCCTGCACATCAAAATCCGGTCGATGCCAAGGGCAACGCCCGCACATTCTGGCAAGCCATCTTCGAGTGCCGCAAGAAACCGTTCATCGACGGGTATGTCATGCCCGCGAGTATTGGCATCTTGTACCAGAATTGAGCGATTCTGCGCTGAATCGGTTTGTTCCTGATAACCATTGCCGAGTTCCACTGCACCTAAATACACCTCAAAACGTTCCGCAACCGCCTGCCCGTCTACTTGCTGTATTGTTGCCAGCGCACTTTGAGTGGCGGGGTAATGGTACAGAAACGTCAATTGGTCAGTGGGGAAGTGCGGTTCCACACAATGCGTTAATAGCAAATCCCGCCACGCCTGCATCGGCATGTCACCGCTAATGGCGATGCCGTGTGCTTGCGCACAAGCCGATAATTCAGCTTCTGTGGCAAGATGGGGATCAAGCTGCACGCTTTCAAGGAATGCCTCACGATAACTGCAAAAACGCGAGGGTTTTTGCAGGTGCGGAATGAGTATATGCAATAAATCGGCCACTTCGTGCATTAATTGCTGCCAAGTAAAACCGAGCCGATACCATTCCAGCATGGTGAATTCGGGGTTATGGCGTTTGCCGCTTTCATCACGCCGCCATACTTTGCAGAGTTGGTAAATGTCGCCAGAACCGGCTGCCAGCAAGCGTTTCATCGGGTATTCCGGCGAGGTGTGCAAATAACGCAAACCCTGCGGCGTATTGACGCTGAAGCTATCAATGAACGGGTCGGTGTTGCCCGCTTGCGATAGTGCCGGGGTTTCGACTTCCAGCACCTTGCGTTCGGCAAAAAAAACGCGCACCTGCTGGTTCAGGGATGCGCGTTCGTGCAAAGCCGCTAGATTCACGCTTTGACGCGGGAAACGTATTCGCCAGTGCGGGTGTCGATTTTGAGGATTTCGCCTTCTTCCATGTAAAGCGGCACTTTCACAACAGCGCCGGTTTCCAGCGTGGCAGGCTTAGTGCCGCCGGTCGCCGTATCACCACGGACACCGGGGTCGGTTTGGGTGATTTTCAATTCGGCAAAGTTGGGCGTGGTGACTTGCAGCGGTACGCCGTTCCATAAGGTGACGACGCATTTTTCATTGCCTTTGAGCCATTTGACGGCATCAGCCATGGCGGTTGCGCCTGCTTCTAGCTGTTCAAAAGAGCTGCTGTCCATGAATGTCCAGTTTTCGCCGTCGGTATAGAGGTATTCCATATCGCGGTCTTCCACGTCAGCGCCTTCGTGGGTTTCGGTGGATTTGAAGGTTTGTTCAATGGTACGCCCGGTTTTGAGGTTGCGGACGCGGGCGCGGGTGAAGGCTTGACCTTTACCGGGTTTTACAAAGTCGCTGTCTACGACGGTGTAAGGGTCGCCATTGAGGATAATCTTCACACCAACTCTTAAATCATTGCTACCATAGGTGGCCATTAGTCCGTCTCCAAATCATCTGAACTTAAAATAGCCCGCTATGATAACCGGAATCCAGATAAAAAATCAGGTAGAAATTGGCATGAAGTCGCATAATGCCGTATTGTATATACATTGCTTTATATTCAATACAACGGTGGTGTGAGATGGCACTCAGCATTCGCAACGAACGCGCCGAACAGTTGGCTCGCGAAATCGCGCAACTGACGGGTTACAACATGACTTCCGCAATTATTATGGCGTTAGAAGAAAAATTGGAGCGCTTGCAGCGTTTCCGCAAAGTGAACAGCAAGCTGGATGAGATTATGGTTATTTCGCGGCGGTGCAGTGCCTTGCCCGATCTGGATACCCGCAGCCCTGATGAAATCCTCGGTTATGATGAACACGGGGTAAATAGCCTGTGGTAATTGATACGTCTGCCATTATCGCCATTTTATTGGGTGAACCAGAAGCTGAAGCGCTCTCCAAAGCCATTTTGGATGACCCCAAGCGTTTGATGAGTGCCTTTTCGTTACTGGAATGCAGCATTGTGATCGAAAGCCGTAAAGGCGAAGCTGGCGGGCGTGAGCTGGATTTGCTGCTGTACCGCTTGCAGATTGAGATCGTGGATATGAACGAGGAACAGACGCAGCTTGCCCGTGAAGGCTGGCGGCAGTTTGGTAAAGGTCGTCATCGTGCCGCATTGAATATCGGTGATTGCTGTTCGTATGCACTGGCGAAGTACGCCGGTGAGCCGTTGT
>JBEUIR010000053.1:0-11095 GCA_040415395.1 Candidatus Thiothrix namsaraevi | reverse complement strand
CGCTGGGGTCGCCTTCCTCAATTTCCCGCTGCTGGCATTGTGGAATCACAATGTGCAGGTATGGGGCATTCCGCTATTCCCGCTGGGCTTGTTTGCGGTGTGGGTGGTGCTGATTGTGCTGCTGGCACTGATCATGGAAACGGGTGAGGATTAAGCGGTGTTGTCCCCCGTATTGGTTATCGGCGTTACCTTTGCCTACCTGTTAAGCCTGTTTGCGGTGGCGTATCTGGCGGATAAACGTGCGGAAGCCGGGCGTTCGGTAATTGCCAACCCGTGGGTTTACGCGCTTTCCATTGCGGTGTATTGCACGGCCTGGACGTATTTCGGCAGTATCGGGCGAGCTGCCAGTGGCGGGGTGTGGTTCCTGCCAATTTATCTGGGGCCGATGCTGGCAATGGTGCTGGCATGGTTGGTGGTGCGCAAGATGATCCGCATTGCTAAAACCTACCGGATTACGTCAATCGCTGACTTTATCGCCAGCCGTTACGGCAAAAGCCCGTTGCTGGCGGGGCTGGTCACGCTGATTACGGTGGTGGGGATTGTGCCGTACATTGCGCTGCAACTGAAAGCCATTTCCAGCGGTTACGCGGTGCTGACCCTGCCACTCGGTGAGAAACTCGCCACACCGACTGATTGGTGGGCGGATAGCACCCTGTACATCGCGTTGGCACTGGCGGGTTTCACCATTATGTTCGGCACGCGCCATCTGGATAGCAGCGAACGCCACGAGGGCATGGTGGCAGCCATTGCGTTTGAGTCGGTGGTGAAATTGCTGGCATTCCTGCTGGTCGGGCTGTTTGTTACTTATGGCATATTCAATGGCATTGGCGATATTTTCGCGCAGGCAATGAATACGGAACACTTACGCAAACTGCTGACCCTTGACCAAGGGCAACAGCCGTTTGTGTATACGCAATGGTTTACCTTGACCTTGCTGGCGATGCTTTCGGTGATTTTCCTGCCACGCCAGTTTCAGGTGATGGTGGTGGAAAACGTCGATGAACGCCATTTACGCCGCGCGGTGTGGGTGTTCCCGCTGTATTTGCTGCTGATCAACCTGTTTGTGTTGCCGATTGCCTTGGGTGGTTTGCTGTATTTTGGGGTGGGGACGATTAACCCGGAAACTTTCATCTTGTCATTGCCACTGGCACAGGGGCAAAACGCGCTAGCACTGCTGGCATTTGTCGGCGGGGTGTCAGCAGCCACCGGCATGGTGATCGTGGAAGCCATCGCGGTATCCACGATGGTGTGCAACGATCTGGTGATGCCCTTGCTGTTGCGTACCCGGCGTTTCGGGGAGCGTTCCGGCGGTGATCTGACTCAAGTGCTGCTGCGCATTCGCCGCATGGCGATTATTGTGATTTTGCTGCTGGGCTATCTGTATTTCCATCTGGCAGGCGAAGCCTACGCGCTGGTCAGCATTGGTCTGATTAGCTTTGCGGCGGTGGCGCAATTTGCCCCGGCAATGCTGGGCGGTATGTACTGGAAAGGCGCAACCCGTAACGGTGCATTCGCAGGCTTGCTGGCTGGTTTCCTGCTGTGGGTGTACACGCTGATGCTGCCGTCGCTGGCAAAATCGGGCTGGATGTCGGCGGATTTCCTGCAACATGGCTTGTTCGGGATTGACTTACTGAAACCGGAGGCGCTGCTGGGCTTGAGTGGGTTGGATAGCCTTACCCATTCGTTGTTCTGGAGCTTGTTTGCGAATATCAGTGTTTACGTGCTGGTGTCATTGTGGCATCGCCCTAGCGCCCGCGAAGCCAGCCAGGCATTGCTGTTTGTCGATGTGTTCCAGCGCACCCATGCCGCCCACCCGGTATTCTGGCAGGGGCAAGCCAAAGTCACGGATTTGTTGCACCTGACCGGGCGGTTTCTGGGGCAAGAGAAAGCGCGACATTTATTCAGCGAATATGCTCGCCAAGCCGGTGTTCATGACATAGGGCAAATACCGGCTGATGCCAAACTGGTACACTTCGTGGAAACGCAACTGACTGGCGCGATTGGCAGCGCATCGGCGCGGGTGATGGTGGCTTCTGTGGTGGAGGAGGAAGTGCTGGAACTCGACGATGTGATGCGCATTCTGGAGGAGGCATCACAATTACGCGCCTATTCGCAAGCACTGGAGGAGAAATCGCATTCCCTGCAATTGGCAACCAATGAGTTGCGGGCAGCCAATGACAAGTTGAAAAGCCTTGACCGTTTGAAAGACGAATTCATGTCGTCCGTTACCCATGAACTGCGCACACCGCTGACCTCGATCCGCGCCCTGACCGAACTGATGCAGGATGACCCGGAAATGGAGGTGGAACAGCGCCAGCAATTCCTCGGCATTGTGGTGGCAGAAGCAGAACGTCTTAGCCGTCTGGTCAATCAGGTGCTGGATATGGCAAAGATCGAATCCGGTCATGCTGATTGGCATGAAACCGAGGTCGACATGGCAGAGGTGGTGCAGCAGGCGGTCAATAGCGTGGCCGCTACCTGCCGCGAACGCAGCATTACGCTGGATACGCAATTGCCGGAACAGGTGCTGCCAGTGCGGGCAGATCATGACCGGCTGGTGCAGGTCATGCTGAATTTGCTTTCCAATGCCATGAAATTTGTCCCGGCACGGGCTGGCAGGATTGCAGTGTGCTTGCAGGATGGTGTCGCAGGCGTTACGGTCACAGTGACGGATAATGGTGTCGGCATTCCGACCGACAAGCACGTCTTGGTGTTTGAAAAATTCCGGCAAGTCGATAACGCTTCCGGCTCACAACAAGGCACCGGATTAGGCTTGCCCATTAGCCGCGAAATCGTGGAACATTTCGGCGGGCGGATGTGGCTGGAATCCGAAGCAGGCGGAGGAGCGTGCTTCGGATTCTTTTTGCCGAGGTGAAGAACCCAGAGAGGAGAATAACATGACCAAAACCGTACTGATCGCGGATGATGAACCCAACATCCTGATCTCGCTGGAATTCCTGATGAAGCGTGAAGGTTATCGTGTGCTGTTGGCGCACGACGGGCAGGAAGCCTGCGACCTGATCATGACGGAACGCCCCGATTTGTTGCTGTTGGATGTGATGATGCCGAAAAAGACCGGCTTTGATGTCTGCCATGAAGTCCGCGCTCATGCGGATTTCAAGGATACCCCCATCCTGCTGCTGACCGCCAAAGGGCGCGATACCGATGTCGCCAAAGGCTTGGCCGTGGGGGCGAATGCCTACATGATCAAGCCGTTTTCCACCAAAGAGCTGGTGCAAAAAGTCCGTGAGATGCTAGGGGCAGTGGTATGAGGCGCTTTGATAAGCGTGTTGCCATTGGGGTTGCCATTATTGGCGTGATTTGCCTAGTGTGGCTGGGTGTTACTGGGGCATTGATTGGGGCATCCCTGAGCGAAAGTGAACGTGAGGCGGTACGTAATGCCGTTGGAGCGCGGGGCGTTTTGCTGGTAGTGATGTGGGCAGTGTCATTGGTCGTGGTCGGTGCGGTGTTGAGCCGTCTGGTGGCTTATTTCATGACGGCTCCAGCGCGGCTGGCGGAAGAAGCCCAGGTGTTGCTGGGAACTGATGTCAAACGCCAGCTTGTTCCCACTGGCAGTATTGAAAATCGCCGCCTGACGGATTTGTTCAATCAGTTGGTGCAACAGCGCGAATCCTTGCGTGACGAAATGGCTGCACGGGTTGCCGAAGCTGCCCACAACACCGAACAGGAAAAAAATCGTCTCGCGGCGCTCATGTCGGAACTGACCAAAAGCGTGGTGGTGTGCAACCTTGATGGGCGCATTTTGCTGTACAACAACCGCGCAAGGATGCAATTCCGCAAGCTGTCGCAAGCCCCCGGCGCTATTGGCGGTACGGAACTGATCGGTCTGGGACGTTCGGTCTACGGCGTGTTTGACCGCAAGCTGGTGGCACACGCGCTGGAAAACATTCAGCACCGTTTGCAACGCGGTGCGGCTGCCCCTTCCGCGCAATTCATCACCACTACCCCGTCGGGTCAGTTGTTGCGGGCGCAAATGGCACCGGTACGTTCGCCCCAGGAAGGCAATGAGCTGCCGAAAATGACCGGCTTCGTGTTGATGCTCGACAATATTACCCGCGAATTTGAGGCGCAAGCGCGTCAGAATAGCATCTTGCACACCCTGACCGAACGTAGCCGTGCCGCACTTGCCAATATGCAGGCAGCCCTCGATGTGCTCGAATACCCCGATCTCGAACCCGATATGCACGAACGTTTGCTGACAGTGTTGCGCGAAGAAACCGCAGGGCTGGGTACGCGCCTGCGCGAAATCAAGTCTTCTGCTGTGGATGACACCGTGTTGCGCTGGCCGTTGGAAGACATGTTGGGGGCGGATTTGGTAGCAGCGGCAATTCGCCGTATCGAAACCATCGACAATCTGTCCGCTGTTGCCGGGCAAGTGGATGATTCCCTCTGGCTCAAGGTGGAAAGTTTCTCACTGCTGCAAGCGTTGTCCTACCTTGCGGAACGCCTCCAGCAGGAATGCGTGATTACCACCCTGCAATTACGTCTGGGTATGGGTGATGGGCGGGCGCAACTGGATTTGTGCTGGCAACCTTCCGCCGATAAAGCCACTACGGAAGTGATTCCCGGTTGGGAAACTGACCCGATGCGTTCCGGCGGTGAAGACACATCCCTCACCATTCAGGACGTGGTAGAACGTCATGGCGGGGCATTCTGGTTTGGGCGTGACCCTGACAGCGGTACAGTCTTTTTCCGTTTCCTGCTGCCACTCGCTGCTCCGCAGGAACAACTGGAAACCGCCAGCATGGTGCGCAATGACAGCCGCCCGGAATACTACGATTTCGATCTGTTCCAAAGCTCGGCACACACCCGCTCACTGGAAGACAGCAAGCTCAGCGAACTGTCATTCACCGTATTCGATACCGAAACCACCGGGCTTGACCCTGCCAATGGCGACGAAATCATCCAGATTGCGGCGGTGCGCATCGTCAACGGCAAGCTGCTGCGCCATGAGAGTTTTGACCAGTTTGTTGACCCGAAACGCAATATTCCCGCGCATACCATCCCCATCCACGGCATTACCCCCGACATGGTGAAAGGGCAGCCCACCATCGACAAGGTATTGCCCGCGTTTCACCAGTTTGCCCAAGATACCGTGCTGGTCGCGCACAATGCGGCGTTCGACATGCGCTGCTTGCAGGTAAAGGAAAAAGTCACCGGGCTGGTGTTTGATAACCCGGTCATGGATACCTTGCTGTTGTCTGCTGTTGTCCACCCGAATCAGGAATCACACCGGCTGGAAGCGATTACCGAACGTTTCAACATCAACATCCTGGGGCGGCATACCGCGTTGGGGGATTCGATGGCGACGGCGGAAGTTTTCCTGCGGCTGATTCCGCTGCTGGCAGAGAAAGGCATTCTCACTTTGGGGCAGGCGCGGGAAGCCGCACAGAAGACGTATTACGCCCGCCTGAAATATTGATTGCATATTAGGGTTGACCTTAGCAGTGATTCAGCTTAGCTTATCTGATTAATTAAATTTTAGAGCGAAACCAAGATGGCACGTATTACGGTTGAAGATTGCCTACAGCATGTTGATAACAATTTTGCGCTGGTATTGAAAGCGGCAAAACGCGCCCGTGACATTTCCCATGGCGCTCAGCCGTTGGTGGCAGATGAAGGCGATAAGCCTACTGTCATCGCCCTGCGCGAAATTGCCGAAGGCTTGCTGGTGCAGAAACCCGTGGTGATTTCCACCACAGCAATCGACGATTAAGACTGATAAAGAATACCCGCTGCTACCTTGAGTGGGTATTTTTTTGAGGTTGAGAACGCGACCTGACCTGATACGCTCGGTGAGGATGTTTTATGTCAGATGACAATGCATACCGTGAACCCGCGCCCGACAATGAGCGCGGGGATGAATCCAGCAGCACGGGGGATGGCTTTCATGAATTTGGTGAGCCGGGTTCTGCCGCGCATGAGTCGATAGCGCCTCCTGAAGTACCTGAGCCAGCGCCTAAATCGATTATTTCGCATAATGTTTTTCGCGCCAATAATCTGATGCAGTTGGTTGAGCGTTACATGTCGCCAGCCGATACCCGCAAAGTCTACGATGCTTTTCTGTTGGCTGCGGAAAAGCACGAAGGTCAGATGCGGGCGGATAAAATCACCCCTTATATTACCCACCCCTTGGAAGTCGCCCGCACGTTGGCTTTGTGGTATCTGGATGTGGATACCGTTTGTGCAGCACTGTTACACGATGTCCCTGAAGATACCGATTGCAGCATTGAAGAAGTCGTGGCGAAATTTGGGGCTACGGTCGGGCATTTGGTTGGTGGTGTCACCAAATTAAAGCGTAACGATGCGTTGCCGACCAAACAGGCGGTGACGATTGCCAGTTATCACAAAATGATGCAGGCGATGACGCAGGATTTCCGCGTGGTCTTGGTCAAATTGGCTGATCGTTTGCACAATATGAAAACCTTGGAGAATGTGGAGCCAGATAAGCGGCGACGGGTCGCGCGGGAAACTTCCACGACTTATGTGACCTTAGCGCGGCGCATGGGGATGAATATTATCCGGCGTGAATTGCAGTGGCTATCGTTCCAGGGTTTGTACCCTTGGCGCAGCAGCATTATGGAGCGGGCGCTGAATAGGTATCTGCAAGAGAATGAAGAAAAGCACGCGCAAATCTTCAAAAGCATTGCGGATGCGCTGGAAGTCAGCATTCCCAGTAGTAGTGTGTTGGTGTGGGAAAAAAATCTGTTCCGGGTGTATGAGCAGTGTCGCCGTAAAAAGGTTGGTTTCCGCCAGCAGTGTGATTTGCTGGAAATCAGCGTGCAAGTCGCTGAGCCGGAAGAGTGTTACCGCGCTTTAGGCATTATCCACAGTTTATTCAAGCCGCGCATGGGGATGGTCAGGGATTTCATTGCTGCACCCAGAGCGTATGGTTTTCAGTCATTGCAGACCACGGTGACGGCATCCAATGGGCAGGTGGTGCGTTTCCAGATCCAGACGCGGGAAATGTATCAGGTGGCGCAATTAGGCGTTGCGGCACGTTGGAATCACGTTTCGGGAACCCGTTCTTATACCCAAGGGGTATTCAATAGCTGGATCGAGCAGGTCAAGGAATTCGATAATCAGGCACAAAACCCGGATGAGTTTTATGCGGCAATGCAAGGCGATATGTTCCAGACGGAGATTTACGCCTATACCCCGGAAGGTGATGTGAAAGAATTGCCGCGCGGGGCAACCTTGGTGGATTTTGCTTACGCCGTGCATACCGAGTTAGGGCATCGTTGCGTGAAAGCCAAGGTTGATGGCGTGGAGCGGGGATTGCGCAGCCGTGTGCCGAATAATATGGCGACGATTGAAATTATTACTGGTGATGAGCCTAATCCAGACGTTGGCTGGCTGCATTTCGTCAAGACGAGTAAGGCGTTGTACGCGATCCGCAGTTGGTTGCGTCAGCATAATGCGTTACCTGAATGGGGCGAACAGGGGCTGGGGCAGAAAATGTTAGCAGGTATTGTCTTGGATGTTCGCGATGTAAAAGGCATGTTACGCCAAATCACGAAAGCGCTGGACAGTTTGGATGTGAATATCGTCGATCTGAAAATTACTGGCGAGGGGCGTATCAAGCAAGATGCCTTTACGATTCAAGTCGATGATCAAGGGCATTTACAAGAAGTCATTCGTCAGCTAAAACACATACCGAATGTATTGAATGTCAGCAAATCGACGAAATAAAGGAATTTCATGAACAAGACCATCATTTCTACGCCTGACGCGCCGCAGGCGATCGGTACGTATTCGCAAGCGGTACGTGTGGGCGATACTGTTTACCTGTCCGGGCAAATCCCCTTGGTTCCTGCCACCATGCAAATGGTCGAAGGGGATATTGCCGCGCAAGTGCGCCAAGTGTTTGAGAATTTGTCTGCCGTTGCCAACGCTGCGGGTGGTTCGCTGAATGATTGCGTGAAAGTGCATGTGTTTCTTACCGATTTGGTGAATTTCCCCGTCGTGAATCAGGTGATGGCAGAATATTTTGTGGAACCTTACCCAGCCCGTGCGGCGATTGGGGTGGCTTCCTTGCCACGCGGCGCGGAAGTGGAAGTCGATGCCATTATGGTCTTGGGCTAAGCCATGACGAATGGGCAACAGTCGTACAAGCTGGCAACCATTGACTTGGGGTCGAACAGTTTCCACATGATCGTGGTGCAGATTGATGCGTTCGGGCAAGTTAATATTCTGGATCGCCTGCGCGAACCGGTGCGCTTAGGTGGCGGTTTGGATGCGAAGGGCAATCTGAGTCTGGATGCGCAACAGCGTGCGGTCGATTGCCTGCGGCGTTTCGGTGAGCGGATTCGCGATTTTCCCTCCGAAAACGTGGCAGCCGTTGGCACCAATACCTTGCGTCTCACTAAAAATTCCCGCGAGTTTTTGCACCGTGCGGAGGAAGCCTTGGGGCATCCGATTGCGGTAATCAGCGGGCGTGAGGAAGCGCGTTTGATTTACCTCGGTGTGGCGCATTCCCTCGCCAAAGATCAGCAAGGCAAACGCTTTGTGATGGACATCGGCGGTGGCAGTACCGAGCTGATCATTGGGCAGGGTTTTGAGCCGCTGCATCTGGAAAGTTTGCGCATGGGCTGTGTCAGCAGCACCTTGGCATTTTTCCCCGATGGCAAGCTGGTGAAGGCGTGTTGGGATAAGGCGATTACGGCAGCGTTGCTGGAGTTGCGCCCGATCAAAGCTGCTTACCGGGCGATTGGCTGGGAGTCGGCAACCGGTGCATCCGGCACTATTCGTGCGGTAAAAAAAGTCATTCAGCAAACCGGGCTTGCGCCTTACGGCATTACCTTGGAACACATGTATCGCGTGCGCGACATGATGATCGAGGCGGGGCATATCGACAGACTCAAATTGCCGGGGTTGAGTGAGGAGCGCAAGCCGGTGTTCGCGGGTGGTTTGGCGGTGCTGATTGCGGTGTTTGAAGCACTGAAAATCGACCGTATGTTGGTTTCTGAGGGAGCATTGCGCGAAGGCTTGGTCTATGACCGGCTGGAACGTTACCAGCACGATGATATTCGCGATAAGACGGTGCGAGCTTGGCAACAGCGTTTTCAAGTTGATCAGGGCTATGCGGCGGCAGTGCATTTGACCGCCCTTAACTTATTCAACCGATGCCGTGATGATTGGAAACTACCCGATCATTTAGCGAAATTGCTCGCTTGGGCGGCTGATTTGCATGAATTGGGGTTGACAGTGTCGCATTCCAGTTACCATAAACACGGTGGCTATTTGTTGGAATACGCGGATTTGCCAGGCTTTTCTACCGAAGAACAACGTTGGTTGAGCGTGTTGGTACGTACTCATCGGCAAAAAATTTCCAGTAAATTGTTTGGCTTGTTGAATGTGGAAGATTACCAGAATGCGCTGTATCTGTGCGTATTGCTGCGTTTGGCGGTGCTATTGCACCGTTCGCATAAGGAAGTGGCGCCGCGTATTGAGCGGCTTCGCGTGGGTAAAAACCGGGTTGAGCTGCGCTTTGCGGATGACATCCGCGCGAAAAAGCCGTTATTGCTGGCAGACTTGGAACGTGAGCAGGTGTTTTTGAAAGCGGTGAAGGTTGAGCTGGTATTTTGATGCATAATCGCTGAATTTGTTGCACATAACTTGACAGCTTGCCCATCTCCATTAGAATATCAGTAAGTTTTAATATTTCTGTGGATGTAGGGTTGTTTATGTTTGGAATTCGTGAAGTTGACGCTGCTGGTTTGAAAAAAATGCTGGATTCAGGTGAAAAAGTCCGCTTGATTGACGTGCGTTCCGCTTCGGAAGTGGCTCAGGGTATTATTGAAGGCTCAGAATTCATGCCATTGCATACCCTGCCGTTACGCATGAATGATTTACCCAAAGACGAAACGATCGTGTTTTATTGCCGCAGTGGTGCACGTTCAGCGCAGGCGTGTATGTTTTTAGCGCAGAATACCGGCATTGAGGCGGTGAACTTACGCGGTGGAATTATTTCGTGGTATCAATCAGGTATGAAGCTTGTGTTACCAAACGCTGCCTAACACGCTAATTCTGTTATAGTAGTAGTGTATTTGAGAGAGGTGGGTCTTATTGACCTGTGAGTTACAATTTATCATGAGACATCAAGCATGAGCAAAAAGCTGGCGATCATCGCAACGAAAGGTACATTGGATTGGGGTTATCCTCCGTTCATTTTAGCATCCACTGCGGCTGCACTCGGTTATGACGTACAGGTTTTCTTCACATTCTACGGCTTACAATTGCTGAAGAAGAAACTTGACCTGCAAGTTAGCCCATTGGGTAATCCCGGTATGCCGATGCCATTCCCTGTACCCGTATTGATGCAGGCATTGCCGGGTATGCAGGCAATGATGACCGCCATGATGAAAAAGAAAATGGCGGACAAAGGCGTGGCTGACTTGGCGGAATTGCGTGAACTGTGTCAGGAAGCGGATGTCAAATTCATCGCGTGCCAAATGACGGTTGACCTGTTCGAGATGGATACCAAGGAGTTCATCGGCGATGTGGAATACGCAGGTGCTGCGATGTTCTTCGATTTCGCGGGTGATGCCGACATTTGTTTGTACATCTGATTTCCGAAGGTTATTAGACAGTCACTAAAAAGCCGGGTATATCCCGGCTTTTTACTTGGAGAAGGCGTAGTATGAAAATTATGATTATTAGCGGCAGCCATCGTGAAAATGCGCAGAGTGACAAAGTAGCGCGTTACATAGCGCAGGCGTTGCTGGATAATAAGCAAGCAACAGCGACGGAAGTGTTTTCATTGGCAGGCAACCCGTTACCGCTATGGGATGAGGGTATTTGGAACGGCGAAGCCAAATGGCAGGCATTACTCAACCCTTTATCGGAAAAACTGGCAGCCAGCGATGGGTTTGTCATCATTGCCCCGGAATGGCACGGGCAAGTACCCGCCGGGCTGAAGAATTTCTTTTTGCTGTGGGGAGCGGGCGAACTCGCGCACAAACCGGCCTTGATCGTGGCGGTTTCTTCCTCCGATGGCGGCGCTTACCCCGTAGCAGAATTGCGGATGAGCAGTTACAAAAATAACCGTATTTGCTACATCCCGGAACAACTG
>JBEUIR010000052.1:0-11133 GCA_040415395.1 Candidatus Thiothrix namsaraevi | reverse complement strand
CCAAACAGCTTTGGCTAACTTGGATGCTCGCAGCCGTGATATTTTGGCGAGCCGTTGGTTGGTTGAAGAGAAAGCAACCCTGCACGAGTTGGCAGAAAAATATAGCGTATCGGCAGAGCGGATTCGCCAGCTTGAAAATGCGGCAGTGAGCAAGTTGCGCTTAGCCGTGGTGGAGGCCGCATGAAAAAAGGTCGCGTTAGCGACCTTTTTTATGGATCTGATGCCTAACCGAAAAAAGCGACCGACAGGAAGCTAAACCACGAAAAAGCAATCAAACCTACTACAATCAACATCGGAATGCCGAAATCCCAGCTAAACATACCTACATACCTCTAAAATACTTATGTGCATAAGAGGATAAAGGAATGCCATCTTCCTGACAAGATCAGAAAGCGCTAAAACCAGCGGCACGCACGGGATAGGGGGCAGAGCTGGGTGTTAATTTAGCCGAAAAAAACCACCGAAAAGAAGCTGAACCAAGCGAACAAAATCATTGCAATAATAATTGCAGAGGGCAAGCCATAATCAAAACTAAACATGGTGGTCTCCTTCCGAATATCGTCAGTAATCAATGTGTGCAGTGTGCCTGAAGCGAGGGTGTTGAAACTTGACATGGCTCAAGGATTGCAGCGGGCGATGACAACTTCATGAAAAATATTATGAATACTTGATTTATGTCAGGAATCTGCAATCATGCTGCACATGATCAGCTTGAACCAACTAATCCTGCGCACTGACGTAAGTGGGATGCCGTTGGAATGGATTCATTTCCAAACGGCAGTCAAACTTTATTATTCTGAGCAAGTGGCTTACACCTGCGGGACTCCCATTCTCGCCATTCGGGGCGGTATCAATGCCATCACCGGGCAACGCAGCCGCATTATCCTGAATTCCATCATTGCCACACACGGCAGTAAACAACAATTACACGAGTATTATGTGCCACCACTCAGTAACCCCTTGCTGTTCCGGCGCGATAACCATATTTGCCTGTACTGCGGGCAACATTTTCAGGAAAAAGATTTATCCCGTGATCATGTGCGCCCTTTAGTGCTAGGTGGTCCCGATCGTTGGACCAATGTGGTGACTGCGTGTAAATCGTGTAATAGCCGTAAAGGTGGACGTACCCCAGAGCAGGCGCACATGCCCTTATTGGCTGTGCCATTCCAGCCCACGTATGCAGAATATATTTTTTTGCAGGGGCGCAATATTCTCGCGGATCAGATGGAATTTTTGAGTGCGCATTTCCCCCGAACCAGCAAATTACGTGAGCGCGGGCAATTGGGCGGATTTTAGTTGCGCTGCCACGCGGATTTTTGCCTATAGTCATAGCGTGTTCATCAAGGAATTGCTCCATGCCTGAGTCAAGTTCGTTCTGGAGTTGGTTGTTGTCGTTGTTTCGGCCGCGTCGTCCGGCTTCAGTCGTACCGGCAAATCCGCCGCTTACTCCGCCTCCTAGTGTTACGTCACCGCCAATCACTACCGAACCGGAACGGGCGGCTATTGTGGCAGAATTACAGGATGCTCCTGCCTTGCCGCCCCCGCCGCCAGGGCGACCTCCCGTATTAACCCCCTTAGAGAATACGCAGCCATTACCGGATATTGATGTGGGGATATTGGAACAGGTGTTGCCACAGGAAGGACCGAAGTTAGGTTTTCGGCTATTGTGGAATAACCATCCAACGGTTGCGACGGGAGAAACCTTTCCGTGCCGCGATGCTGAGGGCAACCCTCACTTTGGGAATCAGTGCGCCATCTTGATGGGAACGTGTTTATTGCGCAGTAATTTATTGCAAGGCTATGACAAAACCACCTGTTGGTATCGCGGGCATAAAGGTCACACGTTACGGGCGCGTGAGGTGGCAGATTGGATGCGGCGTAATCCTAGGCGTTTTGGAGCGGTGGAGATTCGTCGCAATGTATCGTGGGGGGCATTCAAGGGGCGCACGGGGTTTGTGTGTTTTCATAATTTTTGGGGGGAAGGCAACCAAGGGGATCATATTGACTTGTGGGATGGCACGGGCATTTTGATGCGTGAAAAAAACCCGGATTGGGAAGGCCCGGCTCTGGCAGATGGTTCCCTAGACTATTTTGAGCGTTCGGAGGAAGTATGGTTTTGGCCCGTCCATTAATCTGCGCGGTGGTCAGCGTGTTGCTGTTGACAGCTTGCGAACCTGAGCAGCAGCCTGATACGCAAGCGCTGGTGTTGCCTGAGCGTTTTGCCACCCCGCACGTGACGGATCAGGCTCAAGCCGCAGGTTTGACCTTGGTGTTAAGTGATAATGGCGGTGGGTGTCAGTTGCAGGTGGGGAAAACAGCTCCGCCCGTTTGGCTTAAGCCAATGGCTCCGTGTTATTTCATGAAGTCACCGGGAACGGCGCAAGTGCAAGTTTACCGGCACGATAAAACCACGGCAGTGGTTGCAGTGGTGGGTACACCCGTCAAAGGTAATCGTTGTGGGCGGGAGGTGCAGGGTTTAGTCATCAAGGGCGGGGCAGTAACACCTTCTGCTTATGTGATGCAGGGCAGCGTCCACTGCGCGGATCAAGGCTTACAAAATTTCCAGTATGAGTTATTTGCAAAATAAAGGTGTGGGAAAAGTTAATCACCTTCTACAACAAAGCTCGCGCCAAAGTTGGCGGGGTAACGGTTACGGAGTTTAGTTTGCAAGGCTTCAGCTTGCTTGCGTGAAGGGAATGCGCCGACCCGTAATTTGAACATTAGTCCACGCGGTGTGTTTAAGCTGACCAGATAAGCATCATAACCATCTTGGGCAAGAGCATCGCGCCAACCGTACAATTGCCGGGAATCATAACCCGCCGCTACCTGTACGGCGTAGCGATTGGTGGTATAGCGTGTGTCTTCGCGTTCGCGAATGACGGGGGCGAGCTGGCGTTGTTGCGCCTGCATGTAGTTATTGCTGGATTCCCATACGTCGTCGTTGCTGGGATTGTTGTTATTGCTGATGCCAAGATTCCATTCGGAAAGGTTGGGGCGATAATTAATAAACGGCAATTTTCCTGCTTTATACAAAACCACAAGCGTGACCACGCCCACTACCAATATCAGAGAGTGAATCATTTTAAAGACAAAACCGCGCTGTTGACGGAAGGAACTCGATGACACGCTACTGGAATGCTTCACTCCGACCTCTTTTGACCTGCTGTTACCCTATGACTATAGCCAAAAAGACAGGGATAAGGGAGGTTGAGTTGCGTTAAAATTCATGGTTTCGGTCATGAATGGATTGGCGATGACTTCCGACATCTGGAATGTTGACTTCGATACCTTACATCCCTGCTTTCAGCAGTTACGTAACCGTTGTTGTTGGGCAGGGTTAGCGGACTGGCCTGCGTGTGAATGCTTGAATCAATTATTGCCAGCGGCGTTGTGCGCTCAGTCGGGGTTGCCGGTGCGTTTTTTTCCGCAAGATAATACGCTGCCATTTCCTGAGTTGTATTATGAAGAGCGTATTTTTCAGCATGGCATGGTCGCTACTCGTGCGAATTGGCACGATTTTTTTAATGCCTTGATGTGGAGTGTGTTTCCACAAACCAAGGTGATGATTAATGCGTTGCACGCCGCCGACATTCAGCAATACGGTAAGCCACGTACTCCCCAGCGGGATGCGTTAACGGTATTGGATGAAAGCGGGGTGATCATTGTTGCGAGTCGCCGTGAGCTGTTGCGGCAGGTGCTGAATTTCGCGTGGGAAACCTTGTTTTGGCAAGAGCGAGCGGCGTGGGGGCAGGAAATTGCGTGCTTCATGATTGGTCATGCCACGCTGGAAAAAATGCTAACGCCGTATGTTGGCGTAACCGCTCACGCGTTGTTGGTGGAGGTGACGCCAGCGTTTTTCTACCTGCCGTTAGCGCAACAGCACGCTTATCTGGATCAGGTGGTATCAGGGCAATTGCAGCAAGGTGGGCTGGTTTCCACCGCTTGCCTGAATCCTTTTCCGCTGTTGGGTGTTCCCGGTTGGTGGGAAAATACGACGCCAGACTTTTACCGAAATACGGGCTATTTCCGTGAAAAAAACCGTGAGCGTGCGGTGCAAATCATTGCCGCATAATTTTCCGACCGTTTGGGGGGAAACTGCTTGCATGTTTCTTCTGCATCCCTAAAATGGGTTCGCATTATAATAATAAAGAAATACGATTATGCAGGTTGCGACATCCCATGCTCCAGCCGCACTGTTTGGCGAACGGCTGGTCAAACTAGGCAAACTAAAACCCTCTGATTTGGAACGTGCCTTGCGGGCGCAGGCGGAAATTCGTCAGCCGTTGGGCAGTGTATTAGTCCGTTTAGGAATGCTCACCGAACAAGAAGTCGCGTTCGTGTTGTCACGTCATCTGAACGTGCGCATGGCATTAAGCAAAGACTATCCTTCTTTACCCGTGGAAAACCTCGGTATTGCGATCAATTACATGCGCAATGCGGAAATTGTTCCCTTGCAAGCGGGCGAAGAGCGTTTGGTGGTGGCAATGTCTAACCCGCAGGACGAATTTACCCGCCAAGCGATTTGCATGGCAAGCGGCAAATTAGTCGAACCGTTGTTGGGACTACCTACTGAAATTCGTGCCAATATCGAGCGTTTGTATGGTGCGGAAGCCAGCAAAAAAGAAGCGGGTGGGGATGGCGGCGACGAGTTTGAAATTACCAGCCAAGATCACAATCTGGATGACATTGAACACCTGAAAGACATGGCGAGTGAAGCGCCCGTGATTCGCTTGGTGAACCAGATTATGACCAATGCGATGAGTCAACGCGCGTCCGACATTCACATTGAGCCGTTTGAAACCCACCTGAAAGTGCGTTACCGGATTGACGGAGTGATTCACGAAGTCGAATCGCCGCCACCACAATTGACCGCCGCAATTATTTCACGCCTCAAATTGATGGCGCGGCTGAATATTGCCGAGCGCCGTTTGCCGCAAGACGGGCGAATCCAGCTCCGCGCTCAAGGCAAAGAAATCGACATGCGGGTTTCCACCGTACCGACCATGCACGGCGAAAGTGTGGTCATGCGTTTGCTGGATAAACACAGTGTCAAACTGGATCTGAATACGCTGGGCTTTTCCGATGACAATTTGCGCAAGGTGCAGCAGCAATTGGATGCGCCGCACGGGGTTATTCTGGTCACAGGGCCGACGGGTTCGGGGAAAACCACCACGCTGTATTCGGCGCTGACCCAGCTCAATACCCCAGAAAACAAAGTGCTGACGGTCGAAGACCCGGTGGAATACGAACTCGAAGGCATTAATCAAATTCAAGCGAACCCCAAAATCGGGCTGAATTTTGCCGACGCATTACGTTCCATTGTGCGCCAAGACCCGGACATTATTATGATCGGGGAAATGCGTGACGTGGAAACGGCGCGGATTGCAATTCAATCGGCGTTGACGGGTCACTTGGTGCTGTCCACCTTGCATACCAATGATGCTGCCAGCGGTATTACCCGTCTCATGGACATGGGGATTGAAGATTATCTAATCACATCCACGGTGAATGGCATTTTGGCACAACGTTTGGTGCGCCGTTTGTGTCCCCAGTGCCGCGAATCTCATTCGGTATTGCCGGAGATCGAGCAAGAACTCGGTTTGCGCCGTTATCAACCGGAGGGGGAGTTGCGTTTGTGGCACGCCAAAGGTTGCAGTGCCTGTGGCAATTCTGGCTACAAAGGGCGCAGTGCGATTCACGAAGTGTTGGTGATGGATGATCCTTTGCGGCGCTTAATCCTCAAGCACGCAGACGCGGGGGTGTTGCAAGAACAAGCGCGTAAAGGCGGAATGCGCACCATGTACGAAGACGGTTTGCTCAAAGCCCTCAAAGGTGTGACCACGCTGGAAGAAGTGTTGCGTGTGGCGGAGGAAACCCCGAATGCCCACGTATAGCTACAAAGCCATTACCCCCCAAGGTGTGGCAAAAGAAGGCAGGTTGGAAGCCGCGAATGAAGCCCAGGCGGCAGAAAGCTTGAATGCCCAAGGGCTGATTCCGATCAAAATCGAAGCGGGGAAAGGCACGACTAATGCGTCTTCCGGCACGGCACAGAAAAAATCCAGGGGTTTGTTTGCCAGCAAAGCGGTAAGTCAGCCCGACATTATGGCGCTGACCCAGCAGCTTTCCACCATGTTGCGAGCAGGCTTGCCGCTAGACCGTGCTTTGGGCATTTTGCTGGAAATTGGCGATAAACCGGCGGTGCTGGAATTGGTGCAAGGTATCCAAAATCAGGTGCGCAGCGGCAAACGTTTCGCGGATTCACTGGAAACCAGCGGCAAATTTTCCAAGTTTTACATCAATATGGTGCGGGCAGGGGAAGCGGGTGGTTCGATTGACGATGCCTTGGCGCGTTTGGTGGAATACATGGCACGTGCAAAAGAGTTGCGTGGCACGGTGATTTCGGCATTGATTTACCCGGCGATTTTGGCATTTGTGGCAGTGGTGTCGATTTTTGCGCTACTGACGTTTGTTGTGCCGCAATTTGCACAAATGTTTGGTGATATGGGGGCGGAATTACCGACGATTACCAAGGTGGTGATGGGGACTGCGGCGACCTTGCGCGATTATTGGTGGGCGGTATTGGGCGGATTTTTGCTGATGTTGATGCTGGTGCAATACGTGTTTAGCAATGAAAAAGCCCGCACCGGATTGGATCGCAGTATGTTGCGCTGGCCCTTGGTCGGGGATTTGGTCGGCAAGATTGAAACCGCTCGCTTTTCGCGCAGTTTAGGCACGTTGCTACACAATGGTGTGCCGTTACTCGGTGCGTTGAAAATTGCCAAAAATACCGTGGGCAACCGCGTCATGGCAGCAGCAGTAGAGGAATCTGCCGATAGCCTTAAGCAAGGCGAAAGCCTCACCCGTACATTATTAAGCAAAGGCGTGTTCCCCCCTTACGCCTTGCACATGTTGCGCGTCGGGGAAGAAACCGGGCGCATGGAGGAATTACTGCGTGAAGTTGCCGATATTTATGACGATGAAGTCAAAACGTCGGTGAAACAGCTATTAGCCCTGCTGGAACCGGTGCTGATTCTGATCATGGCGCTTGCCATTTTGGTGATTATTGGTTCGGTATTGTTGCCGATGATCAATATGGCTGATTTGGTCAAATAGTTTCCCAAGAAAACCACAAGCTATTGAAATTATAACAAATAACAAGGAGTTAATATGCAGTTCCACTCTAAATTACGCCTGTCTGCTACCCAGCGCGGCTTCAGCTTAATCGAGCTGATGATCGTGCTGGTGATTCTCGGCTTGATTGCTGGGATCGTGGGGCCACAAGCCATGAAATACCTCGGTAAGGGCAAAGGGCAGTCAACCAAAGTGCAGATTGAAAACATCAGTGCAGCATTGGATATGTACCGTTTGGAAGTGGGCAGTTACCCCACTACCACCGATGGCTTGAAAGCGCTAGTGACCGCGCCTTCCAATGCACGTGGCTGGAATGGTCCTTATTTGAAAAAAGGTGATGTGCCCAAAGATGCGTGGAACAATGACTACCAATACAAACGCCCCGGCGGTAACGGTCAGCCGTATGATTTATTCTCATTTGGCGCGGACGGTGCAGCCGGTGGCGAAGGTGAAGATGCCGACATTATGCTCTGGAAATAAGGGCTTCACCCTGCTCGAAGTCCTGCTGGTATTGGTTATCGGCGGGTTATTGATGGGGGTGGTGGCAACCTCACTCTCCGAAGGACCGGTGTTACGCAAAAGTAGCCGCGAAGTCGCGGCGAGTTTGCGTCATGCACGGGCGCAAGCGGTGATGCGTCAACAGCCGACGCTGTGGAAAATGCACATTCAGGAAAAGCGTTTCTGGATTGACGGGGGGGCAGCCGATACGGAACGCCATCTTGGTGCTGCCATTGCCGCCAAAATCAACACCACTTCTGCCGAAGTCGATGCCGCCAATCAGGGCGGCATTCGCTTTTTTCCTGATGGCAGTTCCACTGGTGGCTCGGTGGAATTGACGCACAACCAACAGACTTACAAGGTCAATGTGGAATGGGTGACGGGGCGTGTTTCAATCCAATAAAGGTTTTTCCCTGCTCGAAGTGCTGGTCGCTTTCGTGGTTATGGGTTTGGTGGTCGGGGTTTTGCTGCAATTATTTGGCTCATCCATGCGCAGTGTGGCGTTGGCGGATGAATACAGCTTTGCCATACAGGTCGCTGAATCCCGCTTAGCGGCGGTGGGCAATGACATTGAGGTAGAAGAAGGTAACGTCAGTGGTGAAGAACAAGGTTCCGGCTACCGTTGGGAGGTGCAAATGTCCCCGCTCGAACTCGGCGAAGCGTTGGAAAAACTGCCGGTTTCCTTGCAGCTTTACCGGGTGGAAGTCGTCGTGACCTGGAAAAGTGGCGATAGCTCGCGTGAATTCCACCTCTCTTCCCTGCGTTTTGGGGAAGCAATATGAGGCAACGCGGTTTCACATTGTTGGAAATGTTGATTGCGTTTTCGTTGGTTTCCTTGCTGTTTCTCGCCTTATTCGCCAGTTTCAACACCATTGGGCGCAGTTGGGATGCGGCAGATACGCGCATGAATAAAACCGAAGACATGCGCCTGATCAGTGACTTTCTGCGTCGCCAGTTGGGGCAGGCGATGGTGGTGCGTATTGCCGGTGAAAAAGAAGCCAAAGTGTATGCGTTTGAAGGAACGGCAACTTCCTTGCGTTATGCCGCGCCGTTGCAACCCTTGCAGCATCAAGGCGGCGTGTTTCTGATCGAACTCAATATTGTGGCGGGCAAAGACGCTAAAAAACTGGAAATGCTGTTCGCCCCGTATCGCCCGGAACTGACGTGGGAGGATGCGTTTGCAGAGGCAGAGCCAGTCTTGATTTTCGAGGGCTTGCAAGCGGCTGAGTTTGAGTATTTCGGTGCGGAAGCAGAGGGCAAAGACCCGGATTGGACATCTGACTGGGAAGACAAGCCGCGTTACCCCGATATGCTGAAACTCACCTTGGCGGATAAAGAACGTGCTTGGCCTGAGCTGTTGGTGGATTTGCCACAGGTAACTGATTATGCGAAATAAACAATCCGGGGTTGCCATGATCGTCGTGTTATGGATGATCATGGTCATGATGACGCTGGCTGCCAGTTTGTTATACGCCACGCGCACCGAAACCAGCATGGTGGATTACGCCCGCCGCAGTGCGCAGGCACGAGCTGTGGCAGATGCGGCAGCACATTACACGGTGCTGCAATTATTCCTGCCCAATAAAGAGCGGGAACTCAAGCTTGGCGGTGCGCCTTTACTGTGGGAGTACGAGGGCATGAAAGCCGAAATCCGGGTAGTGGGTGAAAATGGTCTGATCGACATCAATTACGCCAGCCGTCCTTTACTGCAATTGATTTTTGAGCAAGCGGGTTTGGATGAACAATCTACCCAAAACATGCTGGATATTCTGGAAGATTTCCGCGATGTGGATGATCTCAAACGTATTAACGGTGCAGAAGATGGGGATTATAAGAATGCAGGTTTGCTGTTTGGAGCTAAGGATGCGCCATTTGAACGCATTGAGGAATTGCAACAAGTCTTAGGGATGACACCGCAGCTTTACCAAGCCATGACACGCTTTCTCACGGTGAATTCTGGCGCGGCAGGCATTAATCCCATGTTGGCTCCACGTCAAATGCTGCTGCTGCTGGCGGAAGGTGATGCCGCTAAAGTTGATGCTTACATGCTTCAACGCGAAGACTCCGACGGGCAATACGTGCAGCCGGATTTTGGCGGGGCATTTATTGATGCCAGCCAACAACCGTTGTACCGGATGCAAATCAGGGTTTATACCGACGAAACCGCTCCCCCGTATTTTGAAGAGCGGTCGTTGCGCCTAAGACCTGGGCAAACCCCGCCGTTTGTTAATTATTTCCGTATCTTGCAAGAATCTTCCGCGCAGTTTGAGTAAGGGTTGCGGCTTCAATCCAGCGTTTCAGGCTGCCTTTTTCGGCATGAACCAACGGGGCGACCGCTAACAGATATGCCAAGAAGGTCAGCAAGAAGCTGTAAAACATCGCGCTGGCATTGATGTGCCAGTATTCGCTCAGGATACCAACGGTAGCGAAGAGCGCGGCGAGTGTGGTCATGGTGGCTAAGGTTGCGCACCGACTCATGCCAATTTCCAGCAATAGGTGATGCAGATGATCGCGCCCGGCGGCAAAGGGTGAGCGACGGTCACGCAGGCGTACCAGAATCACCCGCACCATGTCCATCAGTGGCAGGGCAATCAACCACAGTGCGGTGACAGGGCGGAAGGCTGGGTGCGCAGGGTCTTGCGTGCCTTCAATGAGCAACCAACTGATACTTAAACCGATGAGCATGGAACCGGCATCCCCCATGAAAATTTTCTCTTTAAACGGTGGTAGCACCAAGTTATTCATTAGATAGGGAATCAGGGCAGCGACGAAGATCACGCTAATACTCAACAGTGTGCTATGCGTGGAGAGGCTGAATAGGGTAATCAGGCTCAACAAGGCGACCAAGGCAATGGAACCCAATAACCCATCAATGCCGTCGATCATATTGAAGGCATTAATCACGCCCAATACGATTAAAACGGTGAACGGGTAGCTAAAGACGCCCAAGTCGATTTCACCCATTCCCAATAAATCGCCTAAGTTGGCTAATGACACGCCGGTACCAATGCATAACGCCAAGGTGAGCAGTACTTGCATCACAATCCGCAATTTGACTGAAAGGTCTTCGGCATCATCCGCGACTCCTAACAGCACGATACCTAAAGCGCATAACAACCAACTGGTGATAACGGCATCATTAGGCAGCGTTAGCATTACTGCTGTTGCGACCCCGATGAAAATGGACATACCCCCGATTAACGGGACAGCACCCTTGTGTTGTTTACGGCCTTTGGGAATGTCTAATAATTTGGCGCGATGCGCCACGGGTTTTAGTAAATGGAGTGCTATCCATGTCACGCATACACTCGTGATTAGCGATATTATAAGCATATTGTCCTCGGGGTTTCTGACTAGCTTTCTTATTTTGTGATTGTAGTCACTGATAATTGATTTTAGTTATTTCTTGATGCTAAGTGAGCAATAATTCTGATTAGTGGAGGGGGCGCTATTAGGAGAACAGATAAGCGGTAGTTTACCTGCCATTGATCAGAATTTTGGGAT
>JBEUIR010000051.1:0-11141 GCA_040415395.1 Candidatus Thiothrix namsaraevi | reverse complement strand
GAGTAAAAACCCTTGTCATCGTTTACACGAAAGTCGCAGCCCAAAAAAAGCTGGGATGAGACTATGAAAGGCTTTGATTTCCCAGGATGTCACATACCTGTGGATCACAAATCTGGGTCAGCAAAGACTTCCTCCTCTAAACTGTTGGACAGCCTTCTCAAGCCCGCCCCTGTCAACGTTAGAGTGAAACCGGCGAAAAACAGAGTAGAGCACAAAACAGAAAATAGAGCAGAACCCAAAGCTCCGCCTGCATCGCCCTCTCTGTCTGCAAAAAAACCGCTACGTTATCTGGCAACCCGCTCACTGCTACTTGCCTGCGGGCTTGCCACGCTGGGTAACGTCCCCGTTTACTCGATGATCAGCAGCACGGAAGATGGCAAGCTCATTCATTTAACAGAGCCATTGCTGGACAGCGTATCCCCCGCACAAGTCGTCAAAGATTTGAATTTACCAGCAGTCGCGGTTGAGTCATTCTCAGGGTACGCTATCGACATCCTGCCAGATGCAACGCAAGGTAACTGGTCAGCACACACGGTAGAAACTGACGACACCTTGGAATCCATCTTAGGCAGGCTCGAACTCACCAAAACATCGCAAAAGCTGTTGGAAAATACCACCATCAAGCAGGCGCTTGGCAACCTACAAGCAGATGCCCGCCTTTTTACCCAAGTGGTTGATGACAGCCTCCAGCAACTCATTTACGCCAAAAACAAAACAGACGCTTACATCGTCTCTGTCACTGATGACGGCTACGTCGGCAAATGGGAAACCGGTGCATTAGAAACCCGCAATGCCAAAATCGCTTTCACGATTAAGCATTCAATACAAAAGGATGGCAAAACCGCCGGTTTGAGTAACTCCGTCATCCGCCAGCTCAGTCAAGTGTTCCAGAAAGATGTCGATTTCAAGAAAGGTGTCAAGGTTGGTCATAAAGTTGGGGTTATCTTTGAAGATTTCCGCTACCAAGGCGAAAGCATCTACACGGATAAAGTGCTGGCAGCCGAATACGACACCGGCAAGAAGTCTTATCAGCGGGTGCGTTTCACCTTAGCTGAAGGCAGAACGGATTACTTCCGCCCCGATGGCGACACTGAACTCAAACGGACTGCCTTTGACCGCAAGCCGCTAGCAGATGGACGCATGAGCTCTGGCTTTGGAATGCGTCGTCACCCCGTCTTCGGTTTACGTAAAAATCATGCCGGTACGGATTTCGCTGCACCCCGTGGCACACCAATTTATGCCACCGCAGACGGTAGCGTAAAATTCATCGGTCGCCAAGGTGGCTACGGCAATGTCATTGAGTTAAGCCACATTAATGGCATTACCACCCTGTACGGGCATATGTCGGCTTTCAAAGACGACTTGAGATCCGGTCAAAAAGTCAAACGGGGCGATGTCATCGGGTATGTCGGCTCAACCGGCACATCCACCGGCAACCATGTGCATTACGAATTTCGAGTCAATGGTGATCCGCAAAATCCAATGGCAGTTGAACTCCCGCAGGTCGGCATTATGACTGCCGAGGAAATGCAAACGTTTAAAAGTATCGCGACCGCAATGGTGCGAGACCTGACGGACTTGCGCAAATTGGCTTCAGCCGACCAAGCTGATCGCCAACAAAACGGTGGGTAAATTCCACAAGATGGCTTGTTGCAAGCAGCAACAAGCCATCTTCGTCTACTCAGCCTCTTCTATCCACGCCATTTGAATGGCTTCTAGGATCTTTTCGTTGGATTTTTCTGGGTCATCATTAAACCCATCCAATGCTTGCACCCACGCATGTAAATCGGTAAAGCGAATATAGCGTGGATCAACATCAGGGTGAGCATCATTTAACTGGATGGCAATTTCCAAGGTGTCTATCCATTTAAGTTCATCCATTTCCTATTCCCCTTTAATGATTTTCAGAGACCATATTGATGGTGTATTTGGGAATTTCGATCACCAAATCTTCAGCGGCGACTTTCGCTTGGCAACTCAAGCGTGAATCGGGGTCGACACCCCACGCCTTATCCAAGTAATCTTCTTCCAGATCCGTGGCATCTGCCAGTGAATCGAAACCTTCGCGAATGTAAACGTGGCACGTCGTGCAGGCACACGATTTCTCACAAGCGTGTTCGATGGCAATACCATGCGCTAACGCTGCATCGCAAATAGTCGTCCCTGACTCGACATCCAAAACCGCACCTTCTGGGCAAATGTCTTCGTGCGGTAAAAAAATCAGTTTTGGCATGGTGTTATCCTTTGAATTCGTCAACCCGGTGACCGGTCATCGCGGCACGAATACTCGCATTCATACGGCGTTCTACATAGGCTTCAGCGGCTTTTTCCAACGCCTTGATTCCGGCTTCAATCGCTTGGTAATTATTGCTGGGGCGCAGTTCTGCTAATTTTGCTCGGAAACCGAGAATATGCTCACGCTCGGCAGCGCTCAGCAACACCTCGCCATCAGCTTGTAAGGCAGCATCCAGCGCTTCAATGGCACGATCCGCTTCCACTTGCTGTTCACGCAACCGCCGCGCTTCCATATCATCACGGGCATACGTCATGGAATCACGCAACATGGTTTCGATTTCAGTATCGCTCAAACCGTAGGACGGCTTCACCTCGACACCCGATGTAATCCCCGTGGTTTGCTCTTGTGCGGTCACATTCAGCAAACCGTCCGCATCCACTTGGAAAGTCACACGGATACGCGCCGCGCCCGCCACCATCGGCGGAATACCGCGCAGTGAGAAACGTGCCAACGAGCGACAAGCTTCCACCGTATCCCGCTCGCCTTGCAGCACATGGATAGACATTGCTGTTTGCCCATCTTTAAACGTGGTGAACTCCTGAGCGCGAGCCACGGGAATGGTCGTATTACGTGGAATCACTTTTTCCACCAAACCGCCCATAGTTTCCAGCCCCAGTGACAACGGAATCACGTCCAACAACAGCATATCGGAATCGGGTTTATTGCCCGCCAATATATCGGCTTGAATCGCCGCCCCAAGTGCCACCACCCGATCAGGGTCGATATTCACCAACGGCGGTTTACCGAAAAACTCGCTGACCTGTTCGCGCACCGCTAATACACGGGTGGAACCACCCACCATGACCACATCTTTAACCTCTTCCTTGCTCAGATTCGCATCACGCAAAGTACGGCGGCACGCCATCAAGGTCTTTTTAATCAAGGGCGCAATCAAGTCATTCATCTGGCTGCGCGTGAATTCGCCCTGCCACTCGCCTAATGTCACCGCAGTGGTTTCTACTGTGGTCAACGCTTCTTTAGCATCACGCGCTACCACCAACGCACCACGCAACACGGTTTGCTCCGCACTGCCTTGCAAACCAGAAGCTTGCAACAGCCATTCCGCAATCACATGATCAAAATCATCGCCACCGAGTGCCGAATCGCCACCCGTTGCCAATACTTCAAACACACCTTTGTGCAAACGCAAAATCGAAATATCAAACGTGCCGCCGCCCAAATCGTAGACAGCGATCACGCCCTCGGCATCCTGATCCAAACCATAAGCAACGGCGGCAGCGGTTGGCTCATTCAACAAGCGGTAAACATTCAAACCCGCCAACGTCGCGGCATCACGGGTGGCTTGACGTTGCGCATCATCGAAATACGCCGGAACGGTAATCACCACACCGGTCAAATCACCACCGAGGGTATCTTCCGCACGTTGCTTAAGGACGCGCAAAATTTCTGCCGATACTTCCACCGCCGACACATCGCCACCCACGGTATGCATACGCGGCACTGTCGATTCGCCACTCACAAAATGGTACGGCAAATGCCCACCAAGCTGTGTCACATCCTCCACCCCGCGCCCCATCAGGCGTTTGGCAGAAGCAATGGTGTTGTAAGGATCGTGGCTAATCGCGGCTTTGGCAGCGTACCCCACCAGCGGGGCAACATCGGCTTGATAACGCACCACGGAAGGCAACAAATGCCTACCGTGCGCATCCGCCAGCGTATCCGCTTGCCCGCTGCGCACGGTAGCGACTAATGAATTGGTGGTTCCAAGGTCAATGCCCGCCGCCAGCCGATGCTGATGCGCGGTCGTGGACATACCGGGTTCGGAAATTTGCAGTAATGCCATGAGTAATCCTAGAAGCTTTCTTCAAGACGTTCTTCACGCTGGCGAATGTCTTCCAGCAGGCGCTCGAAAAAGCGCATTTTGAGCATAGCATCTTTGGCGGCAGGCAAGTGTTGCTGCGCCCATGCTGAGGTGAAATCGCCTTCCAAATCGTGCATGGCTTGGCGCACTTGCGTGGCTAACGCATCCAGCACTTCAAACGGCTCTTCCGCCGTTTCAGCGTCTTCAATCGCCTCGCGCAACTCCATCTGTTCCATGAGAAATTCAGGGTCGGAAGACGTATCGCGTTCATCGTTAATCACAACACCAGCCAGCACCAACAAATAACGGGCGCGAAGGCGCGGTTGCCGTAACGTATCGTGCGCTTCATTCAGCAACGAGGTAATTTGCATTGCCAAGCGCCGCTCCTGATCGCTGCCGCTGGCAAACCGATCAGGATGGTATTGGGATTGCAATTCACGAAAACGCTGACTTAACACCGCGCCATCGACCTCAAATTGCGGCGGCAAACCGAACAGGGCGAAATAATCCTGTTGCAGCGCTGACATTGCCATTAGACCGTGAAACTCTCACCACACCCGCAACGCGCTTTCTCATTGGGGTTAGTGAATTTAAAGCCTTCGTTCAAGCCTTCGCGGGCATAATCGACCTCGGTGCCATCCAAGTACACCAAGGCTTTTGGATCAACAATTACCTTGACACCCAGACTTTCAAACACGGTATCTTCTGCTTGCAGATCATCCACGAACTCCATGACGTAAGCCATGCCGGAGCAACCGTTAGTTTTCACTCCCAAGCGCAAACCCAAGCCCTTACCACGGTTGGCAATGAACTTGTTAACGCGGGTAGCAGCGGATTCAGTCAAGGTAATCATCTTATGCACCTACTTGTTCTTGCTGTTTCTTTTGGTAGTCTTCAATCGCGGTACGAATCGCGTCTTCTGCCAACACCGAACAGTGAATTTTCACGGGTGGCAAATCCAATTCCGCCGCGATGTCAGTGTTCTTGATCAGCTTGGCTTCTTCCAATGTCTTGCCTTTGACCCATTCGGTCAGCAAGCTGGAAGACGCAATCGCCGAACCGCAACCGTAAGTCTTGAACTTGGCATCTTCAATAATGCCTTGATCGTTTACCTTGATTTGCAGCTTCATTACGTCGCCGCACGCCGGTGCGCCGACCATGCCCGTACCGATATTCACATCTGCCTTGTTGAAACTGCCCACGTTGCGGGGATTTTCGTAATGGTCAATGACCTTTTCACCGTATGCCATGATCTATTCCTCGTAGAAATCTTAATGCGAAACCCATTCGACCTTACTAATGTCGATGCCTTCTTGGAACATTTCCCACAACGGGGAAAGTTCACGCAGTTTTTCCACTGCGGTGCGAATACGTCCGATAGCGTAATCCACGTCTTCGACGGTGCTAAAACGCCCCATCGACAAGCGCAAAGAACTGTGCGCCAATTCATCGCTACGCCCCAAAGCACGCAATACATAGCTGGGTTCGAGACTGGCGCTAGTACACGCCGAACCGGAAGACATCGCCAAATCTTTCAACGACATCATCAGACTTTCGCCTTCGACATAGTTGAAGCTAATGTTCAGAATCCCAGCAACGCGGTGTTCCAAATCACCATTGACGTACACCTCTTCAATATCTTTTAGACCATCGTACAAGCGATTGCGCAACATAAGAATGCGGTCTCTTTCAGTATCCATCTCCAACCTAGCGATGCGGAAAGCTTCGCCCATGCCCACGATTTGGTGGGTGGGCAAGGTGCCGGAACGCATCCCACGCTCATGACCGCCGCCATGCATCTGCGCTTCGATACGCACACGCGGCTTGCGACGTACATACAACGCACCAATGCCTTTGGGACCGTAAATCTTGTGAGCCGAAAAGCTCATCATATCCACTTTCAGGATTTCCATGTCAATCGGCACTTTGCCCGCGCTTTGCGACGCATCGACGTGGAATACGATTTTGTTAGCGCGGCACAATTCACCAATCGCACCGATGTCTTGAATCACGCCAGTTTCATTATTCACGTGCATAATGGAAACTACGGTGGTGTCTTCACGTAATGCCGCTTTGAACTTAGCCAAATCAATCAAACCATTCGGTTCTGGATCAAGATAAGTGACTTCAAAACCTTCGCGTTCCAATTGGCGGCACGTATCCAGCACCGCTTTGTGCTCAGTCTTGCAAGTAATAATGTGTTTACCGCGCCGCACATTGAAGTGTGCTGCACCTTTGATTGCCAGATTGTTGGCTTCGGTTGCACCACTCGTCCAGACAATTTCTTTGGCATCCGCGTTCAACAATGCGGCAACGTCATGGCGTGCTTGTTCTACCGCCTCTTCGGCTGCCCAACCAAATGCGTGGCTTTTGGATGCTGGGTTACCGAACATGCCAGTAGGGGTCAAGTATTGCATCATTCTTTCGGCAACACGCGGGTCAACGGGAGTCGTTGCGGCGTAATCGAAGTAAATGGGCATTTTCATTTCACTCATGGGGCTTGTCCTGCACTAGCATTAATGGGAATGTGAATGGATAAAATCAATGCGCTTATTATGTTGACGCGCGGCGGTTTCCTGTACTTCCATTTTGGCGGTCATGTCAGCGAGGGTTATGTCTGACAGGAAAACGCGAATCTGGTTACTCAAGTCCATCCACAAATCGTGGGTGAGGCACCGTTTATTGTCTTGGCAATCGCCTAAACCACCACAGCGGGTAGCATCCACGTTTTCATCGACGGCGCTGATAATGTCAGCAATCACAATGTCGGCGGCAGCGCCATTCAGTTGGTAGCCACCACCGGGACCACGCATACTAACCACCAACCCGGCTTTACGCAATTTGGCAAACAGTTGTTCCAAATAGGAAAGTGATATATCCTGCCGTTCAGAAATTTCCGCCAGCGATACTGGCTCTCCGCCATTGTGCAAAGCCAGATCCAGCATGGCTGTCACTGCATAGCGACCTTTGGTAGTCAGTTTCATATTGATGCTCTCCATTCAAGCTGAATGCATCCTAACAATACCCGACAAAACTAGTCAAGTATTAAGGTTTTATGTATCCCTTTTGGCAGAATTTTCACTACCACCTTCCATACCACCAAAGCCCTCCGTTTTTAATTCTGGCAACGGCACCATTTCCAACTGCCCACCAAGACGATGCACTTCTTCGCACAACCTATCCATGCGCTCATCCATGAGGTGAATGTGATCGAGTACGCGGTTGACGGCATTTGCCACTGGGTCGGGCATATCTTGAGTTGCTCCGTAAGCATCAAAACCGAGTTTTTGCGCGATTTCCTCGCGGCGTTTTTCTTGCTGTTTACGTGGGGTAACGATACGCCCAGGAATGCCCGTCACGGTTGCGCCTTCCGGCACATCTTTCACCACGACTGCATTGGAACCAACTCGCGCACCGTTAGCTAACGTAATCGGCCCCAGAATCTTTGCGCCCGCACCAATGACTACATCATTACCCAAAGTCGGATGACGCTTGCCTTTTTGCCAACTGGTTCCGCCCAAAGTTACACCGTGGTAAAGGGTGCAATCGTCACCAATTTCAGCGGTTTCACCGATGACTACACCCATGCCGTGGTCAATGAAAAAGCGCCGCCCGATGGTTGCGCCGGGGTGAATTTCAATGCCGGTAAATAAACGCGCCACATTCGACAATACCCGTGCTAACCATTTGAAATTACGTTGCCATAACCAATGGCTGATACGGTGAATGAAAATAGCGTGCAAACCGGGGTAAGTGGTGACGATTTCAAACACATTGCGGGCAGCCGGGTCACGGTCAAAAATGCAGTAAATGTCTTCACGGATTCGCGCAAACATGCAATTCCTCAGGCAGCAGGGGGTTCAGGGCGCACAGTATGCCTGCTTCTGACGCATTGCGCCAATCACTGCCTGACCCAAGGCAATGCCACCGTCATTGGTGGGTACGTGCTGGTGGGTAAGCACCTGCTGTCCAAGCCCTTGCAGGCGCTGGCTGATGCCGTTAAACAGGATGGCATTTTGAAACACGCCACCCGACAACGCGACAGCTTGAATCTCCGGGTATTCCACCCACAAACGTTGTGCCAACTCACTAATAATGTGAATCAACCCTTGGTGGAATTGTGCAGCAAGCGCCTCGCGGCAATAGCCCGTTTGCAGATCTTTGAGCAATTCAAACCACAGCGGTGCAGGATCGATTTCCCAACAACCCGCCGCATTCTTTTCCAGACCAAAGGGATAGGCAGGTACGATCTTCAGCAAACACGCGGGCGTAAGCGCTTCGAGTTCAAGCGCCGCTTGCCCTTCGTAGCTAATGCTGTCACGGCTGCAATTCAATGCTGCTGCCACCGCATCAAACAACCGCCCACAAGAACTGCTCAACGGGGAATTCAGCCCCCGTGCCAACATGGTTTCCAGCGTCGCTAAGGGTTGTTGTTGCAGGTATTGAATCAGTTCCAGCTCGGCAAAACAGGTGCTGACGTCTGCCCAGCCGAGCGCGTGCAAATGCGCCCAAGTATTGCGCCAAGGTTGCAAAATGGCTTGCGTACCACCTGGCATGGCAACGGGTTTGAAATGCCCTACCCGCTCGTAACCGCTGTAATCTGCCAGCAAAAATTCACCGCCCCAGAGTGTGCCATCATCACCATAGCCCAAGCCATCCAACACGATACCCAGCACTTTGCCGCCATCCACAGACCAGCCATTTTCTGCCATGCAAGCCGCAACGTGGGCGTGGTGATGTTGCACGTCAAGCAGCGGCAAACCTTGTTCCCGCGCCCATTGCTGCCCCAGTTGAGTGGAGCGGTAGCCAGGGTGTTTATCCACCACAATGGCTTGTGGTTGATGCTGGAACAAGTCGCGGTAAAGCTGCAAGGTGTGGGTATATTCACGCCCAGTACGCGCATCTTCGAGGTCGCCTAAGTGTTGCGAAAGAATGGCTTGCCCATCGCGTAGCAGTGCAAACGTGTTTTTGAGTTCGCCCCCCATTGCCAGAAGTGGCGGGGCATCGGCAAATCCCGACGGCAAGTTGATCGGCTCGGGTGCATAGCCACGCGCACGGCGTAGAATCCGTGATTTACCTGCAAGAATCCGTGCAACGGAATCATCGACGCGGTTTACGATGGGGCGATTGTGTAATAGCAGGTAGTCGGCGATGCCTTGCATTCGCTGGCGGGTTTCGCCGATGGTGATGCATTGTGGTTCTTCGCTGAGATTGGCACTGGTCATGACCAAGGGCGCATCCCATGATTCCAACAACAGAGCGTGCAATGGGGTGTAGGGGAGCATGAAGCCGAGGGTAGGCATTTCTCCTCCCACCCTGCGTTCTAGCAACACAATCGGTGCATGTTTACTGTGCAATAACGCTGCTTCTGTCTCGCTCACGAAACAATACTGGCGGATTACCATGACATCTCGCGCCATCAGCGCCAGTGGTTTCTGATAGCGGCGTTTGCGACGGCGAAGCTCAGCAACACTGGTTTCATTCATTGCATCGCAAACAAGGTGCACGCCCCCCAAGCCCATTAGCGCGAGAATGTGACCTTCGCGCAGCAAACGGCTGGCAGTGTCAATGCAATCACGTTCCGCAGCGGTTGGTGCAATCCCCTGCTCCGCCATATCTTCCAACCACACCCTAGGGCCACACGTCGGACAAGCATTCGGTTGCGCATGGAAACGTCGGTCGGCGGGATTAGTGTATTCGCGCAAACAGTCGGGACATTGCACAAACCCTGCCATGCTAGTATTGGCACGGTCGTAGGGAATGGTGCGCACAATGCTCAAACGCGGCCCGCAATGCGTGCAATTGGTAAACGGGTAACGGTAACGGCGATTGCTTGCATCAAAAATATCCGCACGGCAGGCGGGACACATGGCTGCATCCGCCACCACCCCGGTATGAATCTCGCCGGATTCGCTGGCAATAATGCGGAAATCGTCATGCGGACAAGGCGCATCCAATAACATCACTTGCAGACTATCCAAGCGTGCCAGCGGGGGAATATCCGTGCGTAATTGCTGTTGAAAATCAGCCAGTGCAGCATCACTGCCCCACGCATCGACCAGCACCCCACTGCTATCATTGCGCACCGTACCCGCAATGCCGCAAACCTGCGCCAAGCGCCAAACGTTAGGACGGAAACCGACGCCTTGCACCAAGCCAGTGATGCGGATGCGTTGCGCCACCACTACACCTGCCCCCGGTATTTCTTGAAATTCGTCGCCTGTTCAACGATTTCCTTGTACACCGCATCGCGGTAAACCGGCGGATCGCTGATCACACACAGCGCCTTGTATTTGAGCAATTCGGGAATATCACGGCGGTAGCGGGTGGTGAGTTGCACGTAGGCATCGTGAATGATGGCTTGCTCTAAGCGTTGTTCGGTGAAACGGCTCATAACTTCACCACAATCGGTGGATTCCGCACCTGATAACGTTCATCCAGAACACAGGCGTTGATGAACAGGGTCTTGCCGACTTTCTTTGTGCCGTAGCCTTCGTGGATGTGGCCGCTGGCGTGGATGCGCGGTTTGATGCACTTGATCGCGTGTAGCAAGTCTTCGCAGCCAACCCGTTCACCATGCGTGCATAAGTCCAGTATGCCAGACGCGGGACCGTGGGTAATCAACACGTCGGTGTCGGCGGGGATTTTGTCCCAGTGTTGGCGAATGTCTGCGCCGCGTTCGCGGTTGAATGCCCAGTCACAGAATTCGGGCTGGATGGGCGAACCCCAAAATTTCACGCCGTCAATTTCGATGCCGGAATCGTTGAGGTAAATGAGGCCGTATTCTTTGAGGATGTGTTCGGCGATTTTGCGGCGTTTGTCTTCAAAGCACCAGTCGTGGTTTCCGGCAATCACGATCTTGTGGGTGAAAAGCTGTGCTGCCATGAATTCGGCGAAATTCAGCGTGTCGTCCAATGTGCCACGTCCGGTGAAATCGCCGCAGTGGATCAGCACGTCGCCCGCGTCGATGGCTGGCAAGCGGTCGTGCAGGGAATGGGTGTCGGAGATGAAGGTTAGGTTCAT
>JBEUIR010000050.1:0-11165 GCA_040415395.1 Candidatus Thiothrix namsaraevi | reverse complement strand
CGTCAGCTTGTCGATGAAGACGAGTTGATTGAAGTGCCGGGCGTGGGCGAACGCGAACCGCGTAGTTTGTCGGTGCAGACGTTAGCGTCGGTGATTGAGCCGCGTTACGAAGAATTATTTTCACTGGTGCTTCAGGAACTGCGTCGCAGCGGTTATGAGGAACGCATTGGTGCAGGCGTCGTGTTGACTGGCGGCTCTTCCAAAATGCGGGGAGTGCGTGAGTTAGCCGAAGAAGTGTTCCACATGCCGGTACGGATCGGTATGCCCCGGAATATGGGCGGCCTGCGTGGTGAAGTTGAAAACCCTATCCATTCCACTGGGGTAGGCTTACTGCTGTACGGGATGGCACAGCAGGCATATGGCACCAAGCGCACTTATCCCACTCCTGGCGTTATGTCGACGGAGGATGGCTGGTGGGATCGCTTGAAAAGCTGGTTTAACGGTAATTTTTAACAGTCGGAGATACGGGCATGTTTGAATTAATGGACAGTGCAGCCAAAGGCGCTGCAATCAAAGTCATCGGTGTCGGCGGTGGCGGCGGCAATGCAGTCAAGCACATGTTGGCATCTGGCATTGAAGGCGTTGAATACATTTGTGCGAATACCGATTCCCAAGCCTTGGCTGGCATTGGTGTGAAGAGCGTACTGCAACTGGGTACTTCCCTGACTAAAGGTTTGGGTGCGGGTGCTAACCCTGAAATCGGGCGTGAAGCCGCGATTGAAGACCGTGAACGCATTAAGGAATTGGTCAGCGGTACCGATATGCTGTTTATTACTGCTGGGATGGGTGGTGGTACAGGTACAGGAGCCGCTCCCGTCATTGCTGAAATTGCGCGTGATATGGGTATTTTGACCGTAGCGGTGGTGACACGACCTTTCCTGATGGAGGGTTCACGCCGTAAGAAATCGGCGGACGCGGGGATTGCCGAGTTGCACAAGCATGTGGATTCCCTGATTACCATTCCTAACCAGAAGTTGCTGACTTCATTGGGTAAGAATGTGTCGTTGCTATCAGCGTTTGAAGCCGCCAATGATGTATTGCTGAAAGCGGTGCAAGGCATTGCGGAATTGATTACTAACCCCGGCTTGATCAACGTTGACTTTGCTGACGTGCGTGCGGTCATGATGAACGGTGGTGTCACCATGATGGGGTCGGGTGAGGCGCAAGGTGAAGACCGTGCGTCTAAGGCCGCGCAAATGGCGATTTCCAGCCCTTTATTGGAAGACATTCGCTTGGATGGCTCACATGGCATTCTGGTCAGCATTAGTGGCGGTCTGGATATGACCATGCACGAGTTCGAGGAAGTCGGTGCTGTGGTGAGTCAGTTCGCGTCGGATGATGCGAATGTGATCATTGGCACGACCTTGAATCCAGAACTCGGTGACAGAATTCGTGTCACCATCGTAGCGACCGGTTTGGAAGAGGGCGGGGTGGCGGCGGTAGCACGACCAGCGTTGTCGGTTGTGGGTCAGCAACATGCCAGAGGTCTTGACCGTCATGCGCAACAGCAAGCAGTGGTCAATGAGCAACGCAGCCGTGTCCGTGATTTGCCACCCGTGGTGTTGGCGCAGGATGTTCCCGGTGTGAGAGGCTCTTACGGCGCTACCCGTGATACCCCAACTTATATCCGTAATGGCACAGAAAGCAGCTTGGATATTCCGGCTTTCCTGCGTAAACAAGCCGATTAAGTGTGCAGTCCTGAATTTCGTTGATTAATCGACATGCCCGTCGAGGTGTTGAGGCTCTGCTTCAACGCCAACGGAGCGATCAGTGCTGCGTTATTGATGGAAATAATAAGTCCATACGTGGATTCATGAGAGTTTGAAGAAACTTGTTCAGACTCTAACAAGTCAAATCGACTAGAATTCACGTATTCTAAAAAATAACGCGCCAGCAACGAAAGGGAGTCTACTTTGTTAAGGCAACGGACACTAAAAACAACCGTATCGACTGTCGGTATCGGTTTGCACTCAGGTACGAAAGTTTCGATGACTTTACGTCCTGCACCTTCTAACACCGGCATCGTGTTTCGCCGGGTTGATATGACCCCTCCTGCATTGATTGAGCTTCACCCCGAATTAGTCGGTGAAACAATGCTATGCACGGCACTTATCCATCAAGACGCTAAAGTGGCAACGATTGAGCACTTACTGTCAGCGTTAGCGGGGTTGGGCATAGATAACCTTTACGTGGATTTGGATGCTGCGGAAATTCCTATTATGGATGGCAGTGCCGCACCGTTCCTTTATTTACTGCTGTCTACCGGTATTGAGGAACTCAAAGTACCCAAGCGCTTTATCCGCATTAAAAAGCCGATTGAAGCCAGTCGGGGTAATGGTTGGGCAAAATTACTGCCCTATGCCGGTTTTAAAGCCAGTTTTGAGATTGAGTTTGATCACCCTGCTGTTAGTGCCACGGCACAATCCTTGGAAATCGACTTTTCCCGCCAAGCGTATGCCAGCGAAATTGCACGGGCGCGGACGTTTGGTTTCATGCGCGATGTGGAAATGCTGCGTTCCCGTAATTTGGGTTTAGGCGGTAGTCTGGAAAACGCGATTGTCTTGGATGAATTCCGGGTGTTGAATCAGGATGGTTTGCGTTATAGCGATGAATTTATTCGCCATAAAATTCTGGATGCGATTGGTGACTTATATACCTTGGGGCATGGCATTATCGGTGCTTATCATGGGTATAAATCGGGTCATGCTATCAATAACTTACTGGTACGTGAGTTGCTTCAGCAGCAGGATGCTTGGGAAATGGTGACGTTGGCAGATAAACAAAAAGAACAAGCTATTTTTGCTGACAGTTATGCGTTTGCCGGTATTTGAGCATTCGGTTAGACAGGGCGGCTGGCAGTCTTTGCCAGTTGCTCAATTGCCTCCCTTAGTTCTTTGTTATCAATGCTTTGAGCGATACTTTGCATAATGTTTGCAGCATTGCTTGAAAGTCTAAAATTGCCTGTTTTTTGCTCAACACTTGCAAGATGTAAGCCGATCACTTTAATATCAATGCCGCGAATGTTAGTGTTTAAGCATTTGCTTAAATATTTGCATAACAAGTGCTGCTGAAAGCGGGCTTGTGTAGCAAAATGAGGGTCGTCGGTCAGGAGTGTTATGCGTTGGTTTTTCAACAAAGACCAAAAACGGTTTTCGTTAGGAACGGAGAAGAAATGCGCAATTTCTGCCGTGAGTCGGTCGAGTTGATGCAATTTCTCATCAAACCCTTTGCTAATCAACTGATCAATTCTTTTCATCATGTTTGGTGAATTCCTGAGCCCGCAATATTCTATTATAAACGCTATGCTCGCATTTTTTGAGTTAGTGAGGAATCCAAGAGATTTACTATTATGCAGGTAATCTGTCTTAGTGATGACGGCACGCGCCGTTCGTCGTTTATTCTCCACCCATGGAAGCACCTGATTATCCCTGCTGGCGTTGTCGCCTTGCTGTTGGTGGGGCTTTCCGTGAACCAAATGTTGGGGCTTTACACGCTGGATGCTACGCCGCCGAATGTGGAAGTGTCAGAAAATGATGCGGGTAAACTTCTGATGGCTTTGGAGCAGCAAATTTCCACGGTTGACCAAATTAAGAAGGCATACGCCAACTATACGGTGGATGTTGATACCCTATCCGTCCGCTTGGGAACGCTGGAAGCCGAAATCGCGCGTTTAAACGCCTTGGCTAAGCGGGTTGCTGACAAAGCCAAGCTTGATCCGCAAGAATTCTCCTTGGATGCTAAACCCGCTCGTGGTGGTTTGTCGGGTGAGGAAGCGGAAGTGGTCGTCCCCAAGTTATCGTCGAATGAATTTTTGGCATCTTTTGAGTCAGTTGAAAACAGCCTTGATCGTCAAAAAGGCATGTTAGCCACCTTAGATCAGATTCTGGAAGGTATGAATATGCAATCTGAAATCTTGCCGAGTGGCAGACCAGTGCGCAGTGGTTATATTTCCTCCGAGTTTGGTTTCCGGCGCGACCCTTTCAATGGTCGCCAGAAACTGCACAAAGGTGTGGACTATGCAGGACCGCATGGCACGGAAATTTATGCGGTCGGTGGCGGTGTGGTCTCTTTTGCAGGCGACAGGAACGATGGCTATGGTAATGTGGTGGAAGTTGACCACGGCGATGGCTTGATTAGCCGCTATGCCCACTTAAGTACCACTAAAGTTGCTGAGGGTGAAGTGGTAAAAAAAGGCGATAATGTGGCATGGATGGGTAGCACCGGACGTTCCACAGGGTCGCACTTGCACCTCGAAGTCTTAAAACACGGTGAGCAGGTTGATCCGCGTGAATACCTTGAACACGAAGAATAATTCACCGTACAGCCGGTTAAACCGTATATAATAGGAAACAAACCGTCCGGTGTAATGCTATGTCTGCATGGCATTCGCCGGATTTTCTGTTTGGGAAGGATACAAGAGAGTAAACGTATGCTGGGTTCCGTAGCCAAAAAGATTTTTGGCAGCCGCAATGACCGTCTGGTCAAGTCTTATTCCAAAGCCGTCAAGAAAATCAATGCGCTGGAAGAACAGTACAAAGCGCTGTCTGATGCCCAATTAGCGGCGAAAACCATCGAATTCCGTGAACGCCTGCAACAGGGGGCAACGCTGGAAAGCTTATTGCCGGAAGCTTTTGCGGTGGTGCGCCAAGCGGGGCAACGTGTTTTGGGTATGCGCCATTACGACGTGCAAATGATCGGTGGCATGGTGTTGAATGACGGCAAAATTGCCGAAATGAAAACCGGTGAAGGTAAAACCTTGGTGGCAACACTGGCAGCTTACCTGAATGCCTTGCCCGGTTACGGGATGCACGTCATCACCGTTAACGATTATCTGGCGCAACGTGACGCAGCACAGATGGCGCAGGTGTACGGTTTCTTAGGCTTGACCACGGGTGTGATTATCAATGGTTTAAGTTCTGAGCAACGTCGCGAAGCCTATGCAGCCGATATTACTTACGGTACGAATAACGAATTTGGTTTCGATTATTTGCGTGACAATATGGCGTTCCGTAAGGAAGACCGGGTGCAACGCGATTTGTATTACGCGATTGTGGATGAGGTCGACTCTATCCTGATTGATGAAGCGCGTACTCCATTGATTATTTCCGGCCCCAGCCATGACGCTTCGCAGCTTTACATGGCGATTGATCAGCTTATCCCCAATTTGACCAAGCAACTGGAGGCAGAAGGGGAAGGTGATTATTCGGTGGATGAAAAAGCCCGCCAGGTGTACCTGACCGAAGCAGGGCAGGAGCGTGCTGAGCAATTGCTGTGGCAAGCTGGCGTATTACCTGAAGGTCAGGGGCTGTACGATACGATCAGTATCAGTGTCTTGCACCACCTGAATGCAGCATTGCGTGCCCATGCGCTGTTCCAGCGTAACGTCGACTACATTGTGCGTGATGGCAAAATCGTCATTGTCGATGAGTTTACCGGGCGTACCATGCCGGGTAGACGTTGGTCAGAAGGTTTGCATCAGGCGATTGAAGCCAAAGAAAAAGTCGAAATTCAGGCTGAAAATCAGACGCTGGCATCCATTACCTTCCAGAACTATTTCCGTTTGTATGAGAAGCTTTCGGGGATGACGGGTACAGCCGATACCGAGGCTTTTGAATTACAACAAATCTATAACTTGGAAGTGGTGGTGATTCCCACGCATCGCCCGATGGTGCGGATTGATTCCAACGATTTGATTTACTTGACGGCTGAAGAAAAATACGACGCTATCATTAAGGAAATTGAAACCGAAGTGGCGAAAGGTCGCCCGGTCTTGGTGGGTACGGCATCCATTGATACCTCGGAATTGGTTTCCAATAAGCTTAAAGCACTGCGTATTCCGCATGAAGTCCTCAACGCCAAGCAACATGAGCGCGAAGCGCATATTGTCGCGAATGCGGGTCGTCCCGGTGCGGTTACGATTGCCACCAATATGGCAGGTCGTGGTACTGACATTGTACTCGGCGGCAGCATGGATGAGGAAGTTCGGCAACTGGGTGAAAACCCTGATCCCGAAGCGCTGCGCAAACTCCGTGAATTGTGGCAGAAACGTCATGATGCGGTGGTCGCATCCGGTGGTTTGCATATCCTCGGTACCGAGCGCCACGAATCCCGCCGTATCGACAACCAGTTGCGCGGGCGTTCCGGGCGGCAAGGCGATCCTGGCTCTTCACGTTTCTTCCTGTCATTGGAAGATAACCTCATGCGTATTTTTGCCTCTGAGCGCGTGAAAAGCATGATGCAACGCTTGGGGATGGAAAAGGGGCAGGCGATTGAGGCCGGTTTGGTTTCCAAATCCATCGAAAATGCCCAGCGTAAAGTCGAAGCGCACAACTACGACATCCGCAAACATTTGCTGGAATACGACGATGTGGCCAACGATCAGCGTAAGGTGATTTATTCCCAGCGCAATGATTTGCTGGAAGTGGATGACATTAAAGAAACCATTGATGCGATCCGTGAAGATGTGGTCGATGCCATGATGGCGAAACACATTCCGCCCGGTAGTATTGATGAACAATGGGATGTGGATGGTCTTCATAAGCAACTGTACACCGATTTTGGTGTCGATTTGCCGCTCAAGCAATGGTTAGCGACTGAGAAAAATCTGCACGAAGAAGGTCTGCGTGACCGGATTCAGGAACAAGTCGCAGCAGTGCTCCAGCAAAAAGAAGCCATGATCGGCGAGCCGAATATGCGTCGTCTGGAACGCGATGTCATGTTGCATGTGCTGGATGGTGAATGGAAAGAACATCTGGCAGCAATGGATTACTTGCGCCAAAGCGTGGGTTTGCGTGGGTACGCGCAGAAAAATCCCAAACAGGAGTACAAGCGCGAAGCCTTTGAAATGTTCGAGCAATTGCTGGATCGCGTCAAACATGACGTGGTGGCATTCCTGATGCGCATCCAATTGCAAGAGCCACAACAGGCAATAGCAGCGTTGGAAAAGCATGAGCCGCAGCCGATGGCATTTTCGCATCCTGATGCGGGCAATGCTCTGGAAGATGACGAGGTGGTGGACGCAGTGGTAGGCGATCAATCCGCTAAACCCGCGTATGAACGTGATGGTGCGAAAGTAGGGCGGAATGATCCTTGCCCGTGCGGTTCTGGCAAAAAGTACAAAAATTGCCACGGTCAATTAGTCTAAGTTTATTCGGGAGGCACTCAGATGGCAGTTAATTTACAGGCACCGGATACCTTATTGCCGATTGCCGGGGTGCGCTTGGCATCGGTCAATGCGGGCATTCGTTACAAAAACCGTAATGATGTCTTGCTGATTGAGTTGGAGTCGGGGAGCCATACAGCAGCGGTATTCACGCGCAATGCGTTTTGTGCCGCACCGGTGCATGTGTGCCGTTACAACTTGCTGCATTCTAACCCGCGTTACTTGCTGATCAATGCCGGTAACGCTAATGCGGGAACTGGTGAACCTGGGATGCAAGCGGCGCGAACCACCTGTGAGCAAGTGGCACAACAGGGCGCGTGTTGGGCGGAGCAAGTGTTGCCGTTTTCAACCGGCGTGATTGGTCAACAATTGCCGGTGGATAAAATCACCGCTGCGCTACCGGAAGCCTTTGCCAAGCTGGATGCGGCGGGCTGGATGGAAGCCTCGCGTACCATTATGACAACGGATACGGTGGCAAAAGCCATCAGTCGTCAGGTGCAAATTTTCGGCGAAACCATCACGATTACGGGTATCGCCAAAGGTGCGGGCATGATTCACCCCAATATGGCAACCATGTTGGCGTATGTGGCAACCGATGCACTGGTCGAGAAAAACATTCTGCAAGCGCTGCTGAATGAGGTGGTGGAAGAAACCTTCAACTGCATTACGGTGGATGGTGATACGTCAACCAACGATTCCCTGATTGTCATGGCAACTGGCAGTTCGGGAGTGTACGTGGGTGGCGATGGTTTGCCCGCGTTCCGTCAGGCGCTGTTGGATGTTTGCTTGTATCTGGCGCAAGCCATTGTGCGCGATGGCGAAGGCGCAACCAAATTCATCAGCATTGAGGTGCAAGGCGCGGCAACCCGTGCCGAAGCGCGTATTGTGGGGAATACTGTTGCCCTGTCACCGCTGGTTAAAACTGCCTTGTTTGCCAGCGACCCGAACTGGGGGCGTATCCTTGCCGCTGTGGGGCGTAGCCAAGTGGACGACTTGGATGTCAGCCGTATCAGCATTTGGCTGGGTGAAACCTTGCTGATCGAAAACGGTGAACCAGCACCCACTTACTACGAGGAATTGGGCGCGGCAGAAACCAAACGTGACGAAATTCATATCCGCATCCATTTAGGGCGTGGTGAAGCGGCGGCAACCACGTGGACGTGTGATTTTTCCTACGATTACGTCAAGATCAATGCCGAATACCGCAGTTAAGTATTTGCACGTCGTCGCGGCGGTTATCCGTGACGCGGCAGGTAATATTCTGTTAGCGCAACGCCCTGCTCACAAACATCAGGGCGGTAAATGGGAGTTTCCCGGTGGTAAAGTCGAATCCGGCGAGATTCCGCTACATGCCTTAAGCCGTGAGCTTGATGAAGAACTCGGCATTCAGCTTCAACAGGCACAGCCGCTCATTAAGATTCGCCACGTGTATTCTGAACTGGCGGTGTTGTTGGATGTGTGGGAAGTGAGCGCTTTTAGTGGCATTGCACATGGGCGCGAAGGTCAGCCCGTTACCTGGTTTAGTGCTGAACAGTTGCCTGCACTGGAATTTCCGCCCGCCAATTACCCGATTATTACCGCTGCACGATTACCCGCCCGTTGCCTGATTACCCCTGAACCGCAAGATTCTGCTGATTTTTTGCAACAGTTGGCGGTACGGCTGCAAGCAGGGATTCGGTTGGTGGTGTTCCGGGCTAAATCGTTGGCGGCAGATGATTATGTGGCGCTGGCGGGGGAGGTTATTTCGTTGGCACATGGGTTTGGTGCCAAGGTTATTTTGAATTCGCCACCGCTGATGTTGGCACAAGCGGATGGTTTGCATCTGACTAGCACTCAATTGTGGGGGGAGAAAGGTGTATTTCCGCGAAGGGAGGGGCAGTGGTTGTCGGCTTCTTGCCATGATGAGCGAGAATTACAGCGAGCGGCGGATATTGGGGTGGATTTTGCCTTCCTGTCGCCGGTATTGCCAACGTTGTCGCATCCGGGGGCAGCCCATTTGGGTTGGGAGTCATTCGCTGCTTTGGTGGAAAACGTCAATTTTCCGGTCTACGCCCTAGGCGGCATGACCCCCGATCATGTGGCAAATGCCCGGCAACACGGCGGGCAGGGCATCGCCGCTATCCGCAGTGTGTGGTCAAGCGTTTAAATCGGGAATCAACTGGCTGTTGAGGCGCGAAATCATATCTTTTAACAACAGTTTACGCTTTTTCAGGCGGGAAACTTTAAGCTGATCCGTCGTTGATTCTTGCAGCAATGCCGCAATCATCTCATCCAATTCCCGGTGTTCTTGGGTAAGTTCTGCCAGTTTGCGATGCAGTTCTTCCGTGTCTTGCAGCATGATGGTTCTACTTTACTTTGTCAAAATACGGCGTTTTTCCTTGTAACGGATAACGACCTGCTTATCGGTTTTCGGTTTGTCGTCTTGTGGCGTGTAATTGGGTTTTTCCCAACTGCCAATTTCATAAGAGCCACCCTGTTCACGGCGTGATGCGGGATTGCTGCTCCCTGTGTACGGGCCGCCGTCGCGCTTGCGTTGTGCGCCACCATTCAGGCGACCATAAGCACCTTTGCGTTGCTGGCGATCAGCCGTGTTGGCAGGGGATTGTTCTTGACCCGTGGCAGGGCGATTGTCCCGCCGCGCGGCATTTTGTTGCTGATTAGGGTTGCTGCGTCCACCATTTTGCCCTTGATGCGGGGGGCGATTTTGTTGGGAACCAGAACGGTTTTGTTGTGAACGTCCGCGCTCGCCCTGATTGCTGCCGCCTTTGCCATGATGTTGACCCTGTTGGCGTTGCCCGCCGCTGCTATTGCTGCGGTTGGTTCTGGGGGAACGGACTGAGGGGGTGAAGCCAGAAGTATGTTCCAGCGGGGCAAGCCCAGGCAAGGTGCATTGTTCTATCGAGTCGCCAAGGAAGGTTTCAATTTGTTTCAGATTGTCGCGTTCACGTGGTAATACCACGGCAATCACGGCTTCTTCACGCTCTGGGCTAAGCCCTTGCAGACGCGCTTCGTAATCTTCCACCTTCTGCGGTAGCTCGAAGTTGATGATGTGTTCATCGCCTTGCAGGTTGGGGTGCAAGCCATCTTGATCGGCATAGATCAGGATGGGGGCAGAAGTGCCGTTGCGTTCGGATTCGGGCAGGTCGGAAGCCACCTCGGCGGTATGCCCGTGGTTGGCAAGGCTTTCAGCCAATGCTTTAGCAACTTTGGTGGTAATCGTGAAAATAACGGTAGGTTCGCCGGAGAACTCATCCAGCAAATGATCCATCAGGGCAATTTTGTGGGTGTAATCGTCTGCCAGATGCACTACTTGTGGAATCAGTAACAGCGGGTTGCGGTCGTCATCGACTTCGAGTTCTTCGGCACCGGCTAACACGGCACGGGCATAGCCGGTAATGTCATTTTCCGGGCGCACAAATGCAATGACCGGACAGGCAGTGGTTCGTTCCGAGAGGATTTTGTTAACTAAACCGTGCAAACCTTTGTGGTAAATCGCACTAAGGTCATCAATCACCAACATTTCCAGCTTGGAAAAATCCGCTTTGTTATTGTCAACCAAGTCATTTAAACGCCCTGGTGTGGCAATCATCAGATCCAGCGGGCGGCGCAATAAGCGCATCTGCGGCTGATAAGGGCGACCGCTCACAATGAAGCCAGAGCGAATTTGTTGCTCATCGCCCATCAGGCGTTTGATCGTGTAATTGATCTGGTTTACCCGGTCGCGCCGCGAGGTCAGGATCAAGACGCGGGCGTGGCGCTGGTCTTCAATCGGGTTGGTTAACACATAGTTGATGGCAGGGATCAGGAATGCGCCGGTTTTACCGGAAGCCGATTGCGTCCATACAATGACACTTTTATTGTGTGCAATGAGGGGAATCAACTGTTTTTGTAGATCAGTTGGATTCTCATAACCGGCAGCTTCAATTTTAGCCGCAAACTCTGGATGTAAGCCTAATTCTGAAAAAGACAAGATGGATACTCCCCGTCTGTGAATGTGGGTGAG
>JBEUIR010000049.1:0-11394 GCA_040415395.1 Candidatus Thiothrix namsaraevi | reverse complement strand
ACCGGCGCAGAAGACAAGGCTTGCGTCATCGGCTTGACCGTCACTTGATCCAATTCCACGTCGTAAATCCACACGTTTTTGCCGTCTGCCACGATTTCATGCTTGTCGGGTGCGGCGTATTCCCAACGAAATTTACCGGGGCGTGACAGGAATACATTACCACTGGATGACTGGCGTACTGCCCCTTTTTCATCAATCACTTGCTGGGTAAAAGCCGATTGCATCGTGTTGATTTTCGTAAAAAAATCATCAAGCTTTGCGCGACCGTCAGCCCATGCACTGCTGCTCATTAAGCCCGTCGCCAACAGTACTGCCAGGGTTTTAGTAAACGTTGTTTTCATCATTAACCTCATGTTATTCAATCTTTTGGCGGTGCGGCAACCAACACATCGCGTGAGCCATTGCTCAACACCGGGCTGACCACACCTGCGCTTTCCATGTCTTCTATCATGCGTGCCGCCCGGTTATAACCCACCTTGAGGCGACGTTGCAGATAAGAAATCGACGCACGCCGAGACTCGATCACCACCGCCACTGCTTCATCATACAGCGGGTCGGATTCGCCCTCCCGTTCCGTCAGCGGCTCTAATCCCGGTACGGCATCAGATGTTGACGAGTTATCAGCTAAGACCTCCGCAATGTAATCCGGTTCCCCTTGCAGCCTGAGGTAGTTGGCAACATCTTCCACTTCGCGGTCAGTCACCAGTGCACCGTGTACCCGTTGCGGCAAGGAAGTCCCCGGTGGCATGTATAACATATCGCCGTAACCCAGCAATTGTTCCGCGCCGCCCTGATCCAAAATCGTGCGCGAGTCGATCTTGGTCGACACTTGAAACGCAATCCGCGTGGGAATATTCGCTTTGATCAAACCAGTAATAACATCAACGGAAGGACGCTGTGTCGCCAAAATCAAATGAATACCGGATGCCCGCGCCTTCTGTGCCAGCCGCGCAATCAGCTCTTCGACTTTTTTGCCCACCACCATCATCATGTCGGCGAATTCGTCCACGATCACCACGATGTAAGGCAAAGTTTCTAAGGGTTGCGGGTGTCCGTCCACCGATTTCAGCGGGTCAAACAAGGGGTCGAGAATCACCTCACCTCTGGCGCGTGCATCAATAATCTTTTCGTTAAAACCGGCGATATTACGCACCTTGAGTTTCGACATCAGCAAATAACGCCGTTCCATTTCCGCCACACACCAACGCAAGGCATTGGCAGCGTGTTTCATGTCCGTCACGACTGGGGCAAGCAAATGCGGAATGTCTTCGTAGCTGCTCAATTCCAGCATTTTCGGGTCGATCATAATCATGCGCACTTCAGCAGGCGTGGCTTTGTAGAGCAAGCTCATCAGCACGGCGTTGATGAATACCGATTTACCCGAACCTGTCGTCCCCGCGACCAGCAAATGCGGCATCCGCCCCAGATCGGCGACAATCGGGTGTCCCGCAATATCCTTGCCCAGTGCCAAGGTCAAGGGCGAAGGGTTTTTCTTGTAGACCGCTGAAGCCAGCATTTCGCTCATCGTCACCACGTCACGGCGGTCATTGGGAATTTCAATCCCAATCGTCGGTCGCCCCGGAATAACTTCGACCACGCGCACACTGGAGACGCACATATTCCGCGCCAAATCCGATGCCAAACCAGAAATTTTGGAGGCTTTGGTTCCCTCTGGCAGTTCCAGTTCAAACCGGGTAATCACCGGACCCGGGTCAGTGCTGACCACCTTCGGTAGTTTCTTGGTATCATCTTTAATACCGTAATGACCTAAGGCTTCGATTAGCTTGGTCGCCAGCTCATTCAGGCGTTCTTTGGGCTGCGTGACACGTTCGCGGGGTGGCGGGTTCAACAACGTCAGGGGCGGTAAAATCAAACCATGACCTTTACCTGCTTTCAGGGGAGGCAAACTTGCCGCCACATCACGAATCCGTACTGCGTCGCCCGTTTTGGCTTTAGCTGGCGTTGTCTCAGATTCACTAACGGCTGCGGCAGGTGCTGCGACGGACACATCAGCAACAGCGCTTTGCTTATCGCGCCCCAGATTAGAAAAGTCCGGCACATCCAAACGGGGTTCATCACGGAAAGGCGCATGAATGTCGGTCAAATCAACGCCATCACCCAAATTGGGTTCGCCACGTTTCGGGGATAGTACATCACCGACACCGCCTACCGTGCGGTTCATCCAGCCACTGGCTTTATCCAATGCGCCAGAACCGCCTTGCAAATAGCCTTTGCTGCGGTTCATTACTTCGGAAAACCGCCCCAACACCCCGCCTTTATTCGCGGCAGCCGCGTCACCATCGGCTTCAGCCCGTTCCATGCCTTGCAACTTATCGAAAACTTGCAACATCCAGTCGCCGACTTTTTCAGTCACTTGCGCCCAGGAAATATCGGCTACGACCGTAATACTGCCCAGAAACAATGACAGCAGAAATAAAATTGACCCGAAAAAGCCCAGAAAAGTACCCGTGAACACTTTGGCGACTGCCTGCCCCAACATGCCACCACCGATGCCTTCAGGAGGAGCCAAAAACAACAAATGCGCCAAACCCGCCCCCGATAGCAACGCGAATAAAGCACCGGCACTGGTGATAATGTCGTTGATACCGCCCACAGGATTATTCGGGTTTTTCATGTGCGGGCCGATACGGAATGCCGTCAAGCCCATGACCACCAATACCAGCGGCAAGGCATACGCCAAGTAGCCCAGCAAGCCCAGCAGGAAATCCGCCAGCCATGCCCCCTTACAACCGGCTAAATTGTCACACGGGCCAATACGGGTGTTATGATGGAACGGACCGGGGTCGAGCGGGCTATACGATAACAACGCCAGCAAAATCACGGCGGCAATGCCCATGAAAATAATGACACTTGCCTGTTGTAGACCCAGACGCTTTTTTTGATTGAGAATAACCTTAGCCAAACCAATATCCCTGTTCGTTTGATTCCCTGATTATAGGGCCTGTTTTTCCGATTACTACTTTACCCGACACGGTATGTCACATAGGATTACCCGATTCGGAAAATGGAGAATTATATCATGAATACCGCAAAACACTGCCGTTTACTCATTCTCGGCTCAGGGCCTGCGGGCTACACCGCTGCCGTTTACGCCGCACGCGCCAACCTCAACCCTGTGTTGATCACCGGCATGGCGCAAGGCGGGCAATTGATGACCACCACCGAAGTGGATAACTGGCCGGGCGATGATGCTGGCGTCATGGGGCCACAACTCATGGAGCGGATGCAAAAACACGCTGAACGTTTTGATACCGAAATCATTTTCGACCACATCAATAGTGTAGACCTGCAAAACCGTCCTTTCACGCTCAACGGTGATAATGGGCAATACACCTGTGACGCTTTGATTATAGCGACTGGTGCGTCAGCCATGTACCTTGGTTTAGAATCCGAAGAAAAATTCAAAGGCAAAGGGGTCTCCGCCTGCGCCACGTGTGACGGTTTTTTCTACCGCAATCAAAAAGTCGCGGTGATTGGCGGTGGCAATACGGCTGTGGAAGAAGCCCTTTACCTTGCGAATATCGCCTCCGAAGTCACGTTAGTACACCGTCGTGATGAATTGCGTTCCGAAAAAATTCTGCAAAAACACCTGTTTGAAAAAGCAGAGCAAGGCAAAGTCAAAATCTTATGGAATACCACACTCGATGAAGTGCTAGGCGACAAAACCGGTGTCACCGGAATGCGTGTCAAGGATGTAAAAAGCGGTGCAACCCAAGACATCGCGTTAATGGGGATTTTCGTTGCCATCGGTCACAAACCCAATACCGCCATTTTCGAGGGGCAACTGGAGATGCAAGGCGGCTACCTCAAAGTCAAAAGCGGTTCGGAAGGCAACGCCACCCAAACCAGTATCGAAGGGGTATTTGCCGCCGGTGATGTTATGGATCATGTTTACCGCCAAGCCATCACTTCAGCGGGTACAGGTTGCATGGCAGCCTTGGATGCGGAAAAATACCTAGATCATCTGGCGAAAACTCACTAAAGGAACGGCGTGCTACCACGATCACTCAGCCTCACCTTACTCAACCCCACTTGGTCGGAAGAACCCTTTCCGCCGGTGGAAATGGCGTGGGAAGAACCCAACGGCTTGCTGGCAGTCGGCGGCGATTTAAGCATTGCCCGCCTGAAAAATGCCTACCGTGCGGGGATCTTCCCCTGGTTTGGGCCGCGTGAGCCGATCTACTGGTGGTCGCCTGACCCGCGCACCGTGCTATTCCCGCAGAAGATCCGCATGACCCGCAGTTTGCGTAAGTCCTTGCGTAACAAAGGTTATCGGATCAGCTTTGACACTTGCTTTTCCGACGTGGTGGAAGCTTGTGCCGCCCCCCGTGCTTACACCGCTGAGACTTGGATTACGCACGAAATGCACACTGCGTATTGCATGTTGCACGCGCATGACATTGCGCACTCGGTGGAAGTGTGGAACCCGGCGGGCGAGCTGGTCGGCGGTTTATACGGGGTCGCTACTGGCGGGGTATTCAGCGGCGAATCCATGTTCAGCCGCGAACCGGATACCTCCAAAATCGCCATGGTGGCGCTGGCTTGGCATGTGCAGCATTGGGGCTTTGCGGTAATCGACTGCCAGATCGAAAACCCGCACTTAATGAGCATGGGGGCGGAAAATATTTCGCGCCATGAGTATTTAACAATCTTGCACGCCAACTTACACGTTCCACCACCGCGCTATTGGCTGGCCAATAACAACGTCGACTTATCGCGCTGGCAAACCGCTGCCGATAACCATTAATTCACTCCACAGGGCTATTCACCATGTTTGACGACGAACAACCCCGACCACCGTTTAGTGCCGAGGAACTGCGCATTCTTGGCAGCCTAATGGAAAAACAACTCACTACTCCCGCCAGCTACCCGCTCACTTTTAACTCACTGACAGTAGCGTGCAACCAAAAAAGCAGCCGTGAACCCGTGATGAATTTAACCGAAGGCATGGTCGGGCATACCGCCAAAGTGCTGGTCGAAGGCGGTTGGACTAACATTCAATACAGCGAACGCGCCCAACGGGTAGAGCACAAAGTCGAGCGCAAACTCAAATTGAATCGCCAACAGCAAGCGGTGCTGTGCGTATTATTACTGCGCCGCCCGCAAACCTTGAACGAAATCAAAACCCGCACCGAACGCATGGCAGATTTTGCCAGCACCGATGAAATCCGCGAGATTCTGGAAGCGTGGATGGCACTCGATAAGCCTTTGGCAGTGCGGTTGCCTGCGAGTGGCGGACGGCGCGAAGACCGCTATTTTCATGCGCTTGGCACTGAAACGTTGGATGAATTGCACACCACCGAAGCCGCCAGCCCTGGCACTACCAGCCACCACAGCAGTCCCCGCCAAGACCATTACGCGCAGTTGGAAGCACGGGTGGCAGAATTAGAAAAACGCCTCGCCGCCTTAGAAACACAATTGTACTGACATCCTCTCCATGTAAAAGAACCTCACCCCAACCCCTCTCCTTGACAGGAGAGGGGCTAAGAAATTCGACTCTTTCTCCCCCTCGCCTGTCAAGGAGAGGGGGCGGGGGGGTGAGGTTCTTCATGAAGATTCAAATCTCGGCAAGACCGAGTATAGTGAACCGCTTATTTTTTCTCAGGAGCAGGCACAGCCGCTTCGCCCACTGCTGGCGTGGCTTCGATCTTCACTTTCTCGACTTCGCCATCACAATAGCTCCACTGGGCTTCCCAACGCGAGGGGAAATTTTTGTCGAGGAACTTAATTTCGTAACGCCCCCAATAACGGGTCATATTGCCGTAAATGCCGGGGCGTTCGGTGGTGCATTCCACTTTGGACTTGTTTTTTGCCCAATAACCATCATACGTACCACGGTTTTGGTAAACCTTGGCTAAACCCAAAATGTATACCACACCCGGATCTTCCGCAGAGCCGTAAGCGAATACCGCAGTCGGCCCGATTTCATCCGCGTACACAATACGCCCAACGTTGCTGTTCCATACCTCATCTGCCAGCGCACTACCACTCGTGGTAATCAGTGCCGCTAAGCCCAGCGCTTTCAATACGTTTAGTTTCATTTCATGCCCTCTCTATCATTGATGAACGGTCGCTGCATCATACCAGACTCTTGCTGACGATTTCATACACATCCCCCGACAAACCGCTGTGCGCTTTAAGCTGTTCCAGTTGAGCTTTCATCGCGGCGCTGCGGGTCGGCTCGTACTGCCGCCAGTTCATGAGCGGGCGCACCATGCGTGACGCGATTTGCGGGTTCATCGCATCCAGTTCTAGCACGCGCTCTTTAAGGAAAGTGTAACCGCTGCCGTCTTGTGCATGGAAATGCAATGGGTTGCGCATGGCGAAACTGCCTACCAACGCACGGACTTTATTAGGGTTGCGGATGTCGAACAGCGGATGTTGCATCAAGCTTTGCACTTGTTGCAGCGTATCGGGTAACGACGAGGTGGCTTGCAACCCAAACCATTTGTCCATCACCAGCGAGTCGTGTTGCCAACGATCGTGGAAATGTTGCAAAGCCGCTTCACGTTGCGAGCAGTCGATTTTGCTGAGTACCGCCAGTGCCGCCATTGCGTCGGTCATATTGCCTGCGTTACGGTATTGCTGGAGGCAGGTATCGTAAATGCCGTCATCTTGAATCCGCCCCAAATACGCCAAACAGACATTTTTCAAGCTGCGTCGCCCAATACTCACCGCATCTGGGGAATAGTCGCCCTGCCCTTGCGCGTGCAAGTCGGCATACAGCGCTTCCAGATCCAACCGCAAGGCTTTCGCCAAGGTCGCGTGGATGAATTCGCGCACGGTGTGAATCGCTTCGGGGTCAGACGGGCGTGCCACTTCTGCGATGTCCGCCTCGGACGGTAGCGTCATGGCTTCGGCACGCAAGGCATGATCCAAGGTGTTATCGGTGAGAATCGCCTGATACGCGCTGATGAATTCGTGTTCCAATCCAAAAGCGGCTTGCTGTTGCTGCGCATCCAATAGGCTCAGAATGGTTTGCATCGCCAACCGCTGACCTGCATCCCAACGGTTGAAGGCATCGCTGTCATGCTTCATCAAAAACACCAACTCGGCAGTGGTGTACGGGTAGCTCAAACGCACCGGAGCAGAAAAACCACGCAATAACGAAGGCACGGGGCATTCCGCCACTTGCGCAAACGTAAACGACTGTTCAGCATCCGTCAGGCGTAACACTTGTGTGCCGATCAGATCCTGTCCATTACTACTCAGCAAGCCAACTTCCACCGGAATCAAAAACGGCAGTTTCTCCGCCGCTTCCGGTGTCGCCGGACAAGACTGGCGCAAGTGCAAGGTACACGTTTGCGCGGCAGCAGCGTAATCCATCGTCACCGCGACTTGTGGCGTGCCCGCCTGATCATACCAGCGCTGGAACTGGCTCAAATCGACACCATTGGCATCCGCCATTGCCGCGAGAAAGTTTTCGGTCGCCACCGCTTGCCCGTCATGGCGCTGAAAGTACAAATCCATGCCTTTGCGAAAACCGTCACGCCCCAGCAACGTCTGGTACATGCGCACCACTTCCGCACCTTTTTCATAAACAGTCACGGTATAGAAGTTATTGATTTCCATGTAAGACGCGGGGCGAATCGGGTGTGCCATTGGGCTGGCATCTTCCGCAAACTGATTGGTACGCAATAAACGCACGTCTTCAATGCGTTTCACCGGACGCGAATGCAAATCAGAGGTGAATTCCTGATCACGGAATACCGTCAAGCCTTCCTTCAGCGACAATTGGAACCAATCGCGGCAAGTCACACGATTGCCCGTCCAGTTGTGGAAATATTCGTGCCCGATTACCGCTTCAATGCTGACGTAATCCATATCCGTCGCAGTGGCAGGGCTGGCGAAGACCAACTTGGAGTTGAATACGTTCAAGCCCTTGTTTTCCATTGCGCCCATATTGAAATCATCAACCGCCACAATCATGTAAATATCGAGGTCGTATTCCAAGCCGAAACGCTGTTCATCCCAGAGCATCGCCCGTTTCAGCGACTGCATGGCGTGGTCGCACTTGTCGATATTGTGCGCTTCGGTATAGATGCGCAAGGTCACATCACGCCCAGAACCCGTGGTGTAATGGTCTTCCACATGCTGCAAATCGCCCGCCACCAGCGCGAATAAATACGCGGGTTTATGAAACGGGTCTTCCCAACGCGCCCAATGCCGACCATCCGCCAACTCGCCGCTGCCGGTGAGATTGCCGTTGGACAGCAGCACCGGATACTTCTGCTTATCCGCCAAAATTTGCGTGGTGAACACCGTCATCACATCGGGGCGGTCGGGGTAATAGGTGATTTTGCGGAAACCTTGCGCTTCGCATTGCGTGCAGAAATTCCCGCTGGACTGGTACAAACCTTCCAATGAGGTATTTTTTTGCGGGTAAATGCGCGTCACGATTTCCAGCGTACACAATGCCGACACATTGTAAATGCTCATGCCGGTATCCGTGACGTGATAATCACTGGCTTGCAGCGGCAAACCATTCAAGCGGATTTCTAGCAATTCCAACGCTTCGCCATAAAGTTCCAGCGGGGCATTTGCCGCAACGCCTGCTTCACGGCGGTAATTTGCCACACTGGTGACGCGGGTAGCTGTTTCGCCCAATTCAAAAACCAGTGACAACGCATCCACACGGTAGCTAGGTGCGGTATAGTCTTGTAAATAAACCGTTTTAGGTTGACCTTCTCTCATTCTTTTGTCTCTTCTGAATTATCAGCACTGTACAACACGTTGAGGATAGCAGCATGTTCGGGATGTTGCGGTGAAATCATGCCCGTGCGCAATAAAAGATCAATATTGACCAAGTTACAATTATCTTTAAATTCTGCGGTGGTTTCCGTCAGCCGTGCAATTTCGGCTAAGGGCATCCGTTCAAACGCAATCACTTCGCCATCGGTATTTTCCGGCACAAAATCCTCTGGCAACCACAAGTCATACACATAAATCGTGGAATTGTCCAAGCCGCGCCAACCTTCCTGCCGGTAGGGAATCGTGCCAATCGCTTGCGCTTGCCGAGCCAGTTCTGCGGGAATATTGGCTTCTTCCTGTGACTCTTTAATGACGTTTTCCAGCAAACCCAAACCGACGGGTTGCCCGCCTGCCACCATTTGATCCAGCTTGCCCGGCCAGAAGGGTTTGTCCAGTGAACGTGTGCCAACCCAAACCTCAATGCCCTTGGCAGTTTTCACCAAACCGTTGACGTGAATGCCAAACGTTTTCACCCCCAAAAAATTGGTCGCGGCACGTTCGATTTCCAACTCGGCATGACCGCCAAAATGGTGGGTGATCGGGTAGGCTTCGGCAACCCAGGTATCAATCACGCCCTGTTGATGCAACGCCCGCAGCACTGGCGCAACGGCTTGCGTGCGCAGCCCGTAATCGGTCAGTTCCGGGTTCAGCACCACCTGCGTATCCGTGACGCTGAAAATGTCTGACCAGTGTGCCAAGTGTTCCGCAAAGTCGGGCTGCACTTGCCCGTACACCTTGCCATCAATCAGCAATTCCCGGTAATGGGTCGATTCAAAATTATTGCAGGCACGAATGTGTTCAACGTAGCTCATGTTTGTGTATCAGTGGTTGTTGTTCGGCAAATTTGGTCATGCTGGTATTCAGCATCCAGCTTAACCAGAGTACAACCAGCAGTACCACTACCGCAATTACCCGCCAAGTGCGCCGTGACAAGTTGGATAATTGTTCGCAGTTTAGCATATCGAGGTACATATCGCGTTCGACGTAGCCTTGCTGTTGATTGAACTCGCTAAAGTCGATGGTAAAACTGTCGCCTGCATCGTGTAGCAATAATTCGTCAACCAGCGGGATTTCGCGGGCGTAGATCGAACGCACCGAATCGACCAGCCCAGCATTATCCAGCGTGGTCAGGCCGTTGACTTTGCGTAAGCGCCCGTCGTCAGCATCGAGCAATTGCCATACCATCGAGCCTTTTTGCGGCGAAATGGCATTATGGGTAACAGACTGAATGGTATAGGTTTTTTTCATTGTTATGCGCCACATAGCGAGTAAATTGGCGCAAGCTTACCACACGGATTAGCGGCTTATGGCAAATTACGATGCGTGGCATCACAGAACGGCGCATTCTGGGTATGCTTACACGCACATAACCCGTATTTCTTGCTTTCCGGCACGGTAAATTCCATTGGGGTAAAATCCGTCCCCTTGTGCGAACCGTCGCAGAAGGGTTGATTAGCCGAACGTCCGCAGGTACACCACCAATAGCTTTTGTCAGCTTCCAACTCCACCAAACACGGTTTTTTCTGCGCAATAACGGGATCACTCATGACTTACTCCTCACAATCGGAATGAATTTTTCGGGTAGTTTGCTGGGCAACAGCGTTGGTGCCCAAGCGTGACCATACACCACTTCGTAGGTGGCAGGATAAAGCCCATTTTCCTGACGAAAGTATTCGTAAGCCTGCAAAAAAGCTTGTAATTGCGCTTTGCCGGTCAAGCCGTGATTGCGCCCTTGGGTGGCATTATTTGCGCCAATGCCTTTCAGATCCCGCAATAAACCACGCACATCGGTGTAGGTCAGCGTGATGGTTTCCATATCCACCACCGGATCGCGAAAACCCGCTTGCAACAGCGCGTCGCCTACGTCGTGCATATCCACAAATTGGCTGGCGTGGGTGAAGCCATCCACCTTGCCCCAACTGGCGCGTAATTCTTTCAGGGTATCGGGGCCGAAGGTGGCAAACATCAGCAAACCGTTGGGTTTCAGCACTTGCACCCATTCGCCGAACACGGCTGGCAAGTCGTTGCACCATTGCAGCATGAGGTTGGAGAGCAGCATATCCGCGCATTGCGGCTGGAATGGCAGGTGATTGGCATCGGCGCACACGCCTTGCGGCTTGCGAAACCAGCCGCCGCGTCGCCGGGTTTTTTGCACCATATTGACGGCGAGATCGACGCCGATAATGCGGGCTTTTTTGTAACGCTTGAGTAAATGCTCGCTGATTGCCCCTGTGCCACAACCGAGGTCGAGGACGGTTTCCGGCTGCATCTTGATGAAATCCAAGCGTTCCAGCAGACGCTCACCGATTTCACGCTGCAAGACCGCGTTCGCGTCGTAAGTGTGCGCGGCGCGTTCAAAACCTTGGCGGGTTTTACGCTTATCCAGCAAATGGGGGTTCGTATCAGAGCGCATCCAGCAATGCCCCGCTATGTTCCATGAAAGTCTCCGGGTGGGTAAGAGCGAGAATGCCTAATCAGTTAGCATAAGCATCGGCGATAAATATATGGCAGCCTTCAACGCTGTTATCACAAGGGATACTATCCATAAAATTTTGAACAGTCGAAGGCTTCTGTCTTATTTGTGACAGGTATTTAAGTTGATCAATATACCCTTGGAGTAAA
>JBEUIR010000048.1:0-11609 GCA_040415395.1 Candidatus Thiothrix namsaraevi | reverse complement strand
ACCAGCGATGAAGCTACCGCGTATTGCAAATCCACCTCTTTGGGTGCTTTGACATCTTCGCCGCGTAAAATCGCATCCAAATCAGGCATTTGATCGAGGCTATCCACAAACGCTTTCAACTCAATCCCCGCTGCTGGTCCGACACACGCTTGCAAAGTTCCCAGCAATAAATTGGGGGAATTGCCAAATTTCTGCAAAGCGCGGTGTGCAAATTCCCACGAACGCGGGGTAGGGAAGGCGACCGGATTGTGTGCCGGGTCAAAGTTAAACAACTGTTCGGGGCGGAAGCGCAAAAAGCCGATAATGCGTTCGTCGATATTATTTTTGTACGCCCACGCTACCCAGTCATCCAGATTCAAATCGACTTCAAAGTGTGAAAAACGGTTAGCTAAAGGGGCAGGCATGGTGTAAGTCACGCCCCGGTCGCCTTGGCGATTGCCTGCGGCAAAGATTGCCCAGCCATCCGGTACACGGTAATCGCCCAGTCGGCGGTCTAAAATCAACTGATACGCGGCGGCGGATACGCTTGGCACGGCGGAGGTGATTTCATCCAAAAACAAAATGCCCATTGCCCCGTGGCGCTCTTCATCCGGTAGCATGGAGGGAATCGCCCATTCCACCAATTCTTTGTCACGGAAAGGAATGCCGCGTAAATCGCTGGGTTCCATCTGTGATAAACGCACGTCAATCACGGGAACCGTGTGGCGAACCCCGACTTGTGCCACAATTTGCGACTTACCAACGCCCGGCGGCCCCCACAACATTACGGGGGTATGATGACCTTCTAACGTGCCGAGAAACTCTTTGTCGAGGATGGAACTGAGTGAAGCTGGGCGCATGGGGAATCCTGTAGTATTGTCACAAAGCGCTTGATGATACGGGAAACCCGCGTATCATTTCATGTTTCCTTAACTTGCATGGCGATTATTACCCTCATGGCAAAAGCGACGACCAAAAAGAAAAGTGCCCCCGGCAGCAAAAGCATCGCCGTGAACAGGCAGGCACGCCACGACTATTACATCGAGCAAACCTTCGAGGCGGGTTTGGTGCTGCAAGGCTGGGAAGTGAAAAGCCTCAGGGCAGGGCGTATCCAGCTCAAAGAAAGCTACGTGATTCTCGAAAAAGGCGAAGTATTTTTATTTGGCGCACACATTAGCGCCTTATTATCCGCTTCCACCCACATCATTCCCGACTCATTGCGCACCCGTAAACTGTTGCTGCACGATACCGAAATCATCAAACTCAATAACGCAGTCGATCGTAAGGGATATACCGTTGTACCCTTGGCAATGTATTGGAAAAATAACCGCGTCAAAGTCGAAATCGGCTTGGCAAAAGGCAAACAACAACACGACAAGCGCGATTCTGAAAAAGAACGTGACTGGAGCCGTGAAAAAGAGCGATTGATGAAGCGTCATTAATTGGCTAATCTCAGTGCAGTCCATCCCACCTAAAGGAATAACACAGATGAAAACATCATTATTGACCCTTAGTATTGCCTTAGCACTTGGCTTGGGCATGACTACCGCCCAAGCTGCCGATGCCGTTACCGTCAAGATTGGTCAGTCATCCCCGCTGACCGGGCCACAAGCCCATATCGGCAAAGACAATGACAACGGTGTGCGCCTAGCGATTGATGAAATCAACGCCACCAAACCCACCATTGGCGGTAAGGTTGTAACGTTTGAAGTGATGAGCGAAGACGACCAAGCTGACCCAAAAACCGCCACCATTGTGGCACAACGCATGGTGGACGAGGAAATCGCCGGTGTGATCGGTCACTTGAATTCCGGCGCAACCATCCCCGCTTCCAAGGTCTATTCCGACAATAACGTCCCGCAAATATCCCCTTCTGCCACCGCCATCAAATACACCGCGCAAGGTTTCAAGACTGCCTACCGCGTCATGACCAATGACGAACAGCAAGGCAAGGTGCTGGGAGCGTATGCTGCCAAGTTGGGCAAGAAAGTTGCTATCATTGATGACCAAACCGCTTACGGGCAAGGTCTGGCGGCTGAGGTAGAAAAAGCAGCGAAAGCTGCCGGTGCAGAAGTGGTGGCAGTTGAACACACCAATGACAAGGCAACCGATTTCACCGCGATTCTGACTTCCATCAAGGGTAAAGCGCCGGATGTGATTTTCTTCGGCGGGATGGATCCACAAGGCGCACCAATGGCAAAACAAATGCGCCAGTTGGGTATCAAAGCGCAATTCCTCGGCGGTGACGGGATGCAAACCCCGAAATTCATCGAATTGGCGGGTGCAGATGCGGAAGGCGCGATTGCCTCCATCCCCGGTCTGCCGCTCGACAAAATGCCGAAAGGGACTGACTTCAAGCAAAAGTTTGAAGCCAAATACGGGCAAATCCAGTTGTACGCACCGTATGCCTATGACGCTGCCTACGTGATGGTTGATGCGATGAAACGTGCCGATTCCACTGACCCTGAGAAATACTTGCCGGAATTGGCGAAAACCAGCTACGAAGGTGTGACCGGCAAAATCAGTTTCGATGCCAAGGGCGACCTGACTTCCGGCCCAATCACGCTGTACACCGTGAAAGGCGGCAAGTGGGAAACACTGGAAACCATTCAACCGTAATTTTTTCAGCTAAACAGGTACGACGGTTCGCATGGATATTTTTGCACAGCAGCTTGTGAATGGGTTGGTGCTGGGCAGTGTGTACGCACTGGTAGCGCTGGGTTACACACTGGTTTACGGCATTCTGGAACTGATCAACTTTGCCCACGGCGAAACCACCATGATGGGGGCGATGATTTCCATCACGGTGATCGGGGCAATGGTCGGGGTCGCGCCGGATTTGCCCGGTGTCATCATTGTGTTGACAGGTCTGCTGGTGGCGATACCGTCGTGCATGTTGCTGGGGTATAGCATTGAGCGGGTGGCTTACCGCCCGCTGCGCCATGCCCCGCGCCTTGCACCACTGATTACTGCCATTGGCCTGTCTATCGTGTTGCAAAATGTGGCAATGCTGATCTGGGGGAAGCAGTACATTGCGTTCCCCACCACGTTGCTGCCACAGGGGCGGCATGAAATTTTCGGCGCAACCATTACGGATGTGCAGATCATGATTCTGGTGCTTACCGTCACGCTCATGGCGGGGTTGGTCACGATGGTCAACCGTACCCGGCTGGGGCGGGCGATGCGGGCAACTGCCCAAGCGCCTGCGGTGGCACAATTGATGGGTGTGAATATCAATGCGGTCATTTCCGCTACCTTTGTGATCGGCGCGGGTCTGGCGGCAATTGCCGGGGTCATGGTTAGTGCTAACTACGGACAAGCCCATTATCACATGGGCTTTTTATTGGGCTTGAAAGCCTTCTCTGCCGCCGTTCTGGGTGGTATCGGCAACCTGACCGGGGCAATGCTCGGCGGGATGTTGCTGGGGATTATCGAAGCGTTGGGTGCGGGTTATATCGGCGCACTGACTGGCGGTTTTCTCGGTAGTCATTATCAGGATATTTTTGCGTTCATGGTGTTAATTCTCGTATTGACGCTGAAACCATCGGGTTTACTGGGGAGCAAAAGCGTTGAACGTGCTTGAGGCATTAAGAGGCAAAGTGTGGCTGTCTGCCGGTTTGTTGCTGATCGGCTTGCTGCTGTTACCGTTTCTGGTGGAAGCCGGTCTGGGTAAATCGTGGGTGCGGATTCTGGATTTCGCGCTGCTGTACATTATGTTGGCGTTAGGGCTGAACATTGTGGTCGGTTACGCCGGGCTGCTGGATTTGGGCTATGTGGCGTTTTATGCGGTGGGGGCGTATTGCTGGGCATTACTGGCTTCGCCGCATTTCGGGCTGGACTTGCCGTTTTGGCTGATTTTGCCGATTGGGGCGGCTACGGCTGCCTTGTTTGGGGTGTTGCTAGGAGCGCCGACGTTGCGATTGCGTGGTGATTACCTTGCCATTGTGACGCTGGGTTTCGGGGAAATCATTCGTATTTTCCTGAATAATCTGAATTCGCCGGTGAATATCACCAATGGCCCGCAAGGGATTACCCAGATTGAGCCAGTGAAGCTGTTCGGTTTTTCGTTAGGCAAAACCCAGGAGATTTTTGGTTTAACCCTGTCATCCCCGCACATGTATTACTACCTGTTTTTGGCTTGTGTGGCACTGGTGGTGTTTGTGTCGATGCGCTTGGAAAATTCGCGCATTGGACGGGCGTGGGTGGCGATTCGTGAGGATGAAATGGCAGCGGCAGCATCCGGTATCAATACCCGTAATATCAAACTGTTGGCATTTGCGATGGGGGCGACGTTCGGGGGGTTGAGTGGCGGTCTGTTTGCCAGTTTTCAGGGCTTTGTCAGCCCGGAAAGTTTCAATCTGATGGAATCCATTATGATCCTTGCCATGATTGTGTTGGGAGGCATGGGCAATATTTGGGGCGTTATTTTGGGCGCACTGCTGGTGACGATGATTCCCGAAGCCTTGCGTTATACCGGCGATTTACAACGTGCCTTATTTGGTCAGGTGTTTATTGATCCGGCTGATTTGCGCATGTTGTTGTTCGGGATTGCCTTGGTGTTGATGATGATTTTCCGTCCAGCCGGTTTGCTGCCTTCCAAACAGCGCAAACGCGAGTTGGCGGAGGAAGCCCCATGAGTGATTTATTGCGGGTGGAAGCCGTTTCCAAGCATTTTGGCGGTATCAAGGCACTCACCGATGTCAGTTTCACGGTGCGCAAGGGTGAAATTTTCGGGGTTATCGGCCCGAATGGTGCCGGTAAAACCACGCTGTTCAATGCCCTGACAGGGTTGTATCAACCCGATACCGGCGCGATTGAGCTGGATGGCGTATCGCTGTACCGCCGCAAACCGCACCAAATCCTCAAGACCGGGTTTGCTCGTACCTTTCAGAATATCCGCCTGTTCCACAATATGACCGCGCTGGAAAATGTGATGGTGGGGCGGCATACCCGCACCACTTCCGGCGTGTTGGCGGCGTTGCTGCACACGGCGCACAACCGCAAGGAAGAGCGTGATTGCGCCGCTTACGCTATGCAATTGCTCAACCGCGTCGGTATCGGCAAACACGCACATTCATTGGCGAAAAACCTGTCCTATGGCGACCAACGCCGTCTGGAAATTGCCCGTGCGTTAGCCAGCGAACCTAAACTACTGGCGCTGGATGAGCCAGCCGCCGGGATGAATCCGAATGAAAAAAATGCCCTGCGCGAACTAATGGTCAGTTTACGTAACGAAGGCTTGACCCTGATGCTGATCGAACACGATGTCAAACTGGTGATGGGAATCTGTGACCGGCTGGTGGTGCTGGATTACGGCGAAAAGATTGCCGAAGGCGCACCCGATACCGTGCGTCACGACCCCAAAGTGATTGCCGCTTATTTGGGCGCGGAGGTGGTGGTATGAGCCTGCTTTCCGTGCAAAATCTGAGTGTGTATTACGACAGTATCCAAGCGGTGAAAGGCATCAGCTTTGAGGTGCAACAAGGCGAAACGGTCTGTCTGATCGGTGCAAATGGCGCAGGCAAAACCACCACCCTCAAAACCCTGAGCGGCTTATTGCCTGCCTCTGCTGGTGAGATTAGCTTCGATGGCAAGCGCCTCAATGGAATGCCTGCCTTCCAGATTGCTGCGTTAAACCTTGCGTTAGTTCCCGAAGGGCGCGGCATTTTCACCCGCATGACCGTGTTGGAAAACCTGCTGATGGGCGCGTACAACCGCACTGACCGCGACAATGTGCAGCGTGAAATCGACGAAATTTACACCTTGCTGCCCCGCTTGCAGGAACGGCATCAGCAACAGGCGGGGCTGCTTTCCGGTGGCGAACAACAAATGCTGGCATTGGCACGCGCCATGCTGTCCAAACCGAAACTGTTGATGCTCGACGAACCCAGCATGGGGCTTGCGCCGATTATGGTGCAAACCATTTACCGCATTATTCAAACCATTGCGCAACAAGGCATCACCATTTTGCTGATCGAACAAAACGTGCGCCTCGCTTTAGGCATCAGCCAGCGCGGTTACGTGATGGAGCACGGCGAAATTACCCTGAGTGGTGCGGCGCAAGCCTTGGCAAATGACCCTGCCGTACAAGCCGCTTACCTGGGCGAATTCTAAACATTGAGCGGAGCAATTCCTATGTATACACCTGCGTTAGAAAATCTGTGCATCGTTATGGTGGAAACCTCGCACCCCGGCAATATCGGCTCGGCAGCGCGTGCCATGAAAGTCATGGGGATTAAAGATTTACGCCTAGTCGCCCCGCGCAAACCGTATTCCCAAGACACGTGGGCATTAGCATCCGGCGCGAATGACATTGTAGAACAAGCAAGAATTGTGCCGACTTTGCAAGAGGCGGTAGCAGATTGCCACATCGTGATCGGCACGAGTGCGCGTTCCGAACGCACCCTGCAATGGCCGCAGATGGATTCGCGGGAATGTGGCGTATTCGTTGCCGAACATTTGCCACAGCAGAAAATCGCGTTGGTCTTCGGGCGTGAACGCACCGGTTTGACCAATGAGGAACTCGATCACTGCAATACCTTGGTGCATATTCCGATGGCATTCGACTTTTTGTCGCTGAATATTGCAATGGCGGTTCAGGTGATGGCTTACGAATGTGCAACGGCTGTGCGCTTGGCAACGCCGCCTGAGCCAACCCACACTGAACCCGATGATGCCTTAGCCAGTGCAGAGTCTATGGAAAGCTTTTACACGCATTTGGAACAGTCGATGATTGCTAGTCGCTTTCTTGACCCCGACAATCCGCGTTTGCTGATGCGGCGGATGCGGCGGCTGTTTGGGCGGGCAGGGGTGACGGTGAGTGAGATGAATATTTTGCGGGGGATGTTGGCAGCATTCGCGGGTCGGAAGTTCCAAACCCGCGAGTAAGCTGTTGTCTTTGTAGAAGTTACGTGTGGATGTTATGCCTTTATGGCACCAAGCCCAGATACTGGGTTGGATGCACATCCATCACATTATTTTCCCACCCGGTGATTTTCGGGCTGACCAAGTGTTGCGTGGTGTTGTAGTAAATCGGGATGATTGGCATATCTGCCAGCAGAATGCGTTCGGCTTGTTCCATGGCTTCTTGGCGCTTTTTTGCGTCGGTTTGGGTTTCGGCTTCTGCCATTAAACGGTCGAATTCGGGGTTTTTGTAGCCAGAGGTGTTCATTTCACCCACATCCGACTTGAACAGGCTGAGGAAGGTGTGTGCGTCGTTGTAATCGCCAATCCAACTGGAACGCACCACTTGAAATTGCTTTTGTTTGCGTGAACTGAGGTAGACTTTCCACTCTTCATTGCGCAGGTTGGTTTTCACGCCTAACACTTGTTTCCACATCGCGGCGACCGCAATCGCGAGTTTTTTATTGTTGTCGCTGGTGTTGTAGAGAATTTCCAGCTCCAGCGGTTTGTCAGTGCCATAGCCACTTTCGGCATACAGCTCTTGGGCAAGTTTGGTGCGAGCAGCTTTATCCAGTGATTTTTCTTCCATGTTTTGCTGGGTGTAATGATCAACGGGCGGAACCCAACCCCACGCGGGTATTTCACCGGCTTGGGTGATTTTTTCGGTGAGGATGTCGCGATCCAGTGCCAGCGACAGGGCGCGGCGTAGCTTAGGATTTTCCTTGAATGCGGGATTTTCCAGATTGAGCGCGTAGTAATACGTGCCGATGTAGGATGTATTGCGGAACTCTGTGGGGAAATCCTTTTCGACGGTTTTAATCTGATCAGAAGGCACGTCGTAAGTAATGTCGATTTCCCCGGCGCGGTAGCGTTTGAGTTCGCTGTTCTGGTCTTCGGTGGGAATGTAGTACACGCTGTCAATTTTCACTTCAGCAGCGCGGCGGTAATGTGGGTTTTTCACCAGCTTGACGTGGGCTTGCGGGGTCCATTCGCTCAGGCAGTATGCGCCGTTGCAGCGGATGTTTTCGGGTTTAATCCAATCCTTGCCCGCTTTTTCCAGCGCTTGCTTGGGAACAGGGAATGCCATCGGGTGCATTAACATGCCGAGGAAATAGGAGGTGGGTGCTTTGAGCGTGATTTCCAGCGTTTGTGGGTCAAGGGCTTTCACGCCAATGCTGGCAGGGTCTTTTTGTTCGCCTTTGTTGAAGGCTTCAGCGCCCGCAATCGGCCACAGGATAAAAGCATAGTCGGACGCAGTTTCCGGTGCCAGCGCCCGCTGGTAGGCGTACACGAAATCGTCAGCGGTTACGGCGCTGCCATCTGACCATTGGCTGTCTTTGCGTAAGTGGAAGGTGTAGCGCTTACCGTCAGCGCTGATCTCCCATTTTTCTGCCACGCCGGGTTGCAGCTTGCCAAACGCATCTTCTGTGACCAGCCCTTCAAACATATCGCGCTGAATATTCGCTTCAGAAACGCCGGAGGATTGGTGAATATCCAGCGTTTCCGGTTCAGTGCCATTGCCGCGTTTTAGCACGGTTTCGGCGAAGGCGAACGGGGCGTAGGTTAAACAGAGAGCGAGTAACAGGCGTGGCAGTTTGCGCATGGTTTTTTCCGGTTAAGTGGGTGGGGATACTATAACACAGGCTATTCGCCTAATGCCCGCGAGCGTATGAGTGAGCGTATCAACGGGAAGCCAAGTGAGGCACTGAGGTGTTCGGCGGTGTCTTTCAAGGCGCGTGTTGTTTGAAAATTCGGCGCTTTGCCTGCAATGATTACCCAGTTTCTGCTGGCTGTCAGCACGGTGCGAATGTCGGTAAAGTGTGCGCGTAAGGCATCGCGTAACAAGGGATCTTCGCGCTGTTCTGTCCAGCAATTCATTACTAGCCAACCATCTTCCTTGATATTGGCGGCACAGCGGGCGATAAAATCGGCACGCAATTGCACGTGATCCACGCCATCACCGTGGTAGAGGTCGGCGAATACCACATCAACTTTGCGTATTTCCGCGTTGTTCAGAAAGTCGTCGGCATCTTGTTGAATGATTTGCAGGCGTTTGCTGCGCGGCATTTGGAAAAAACGCTGGGCAACGTCGATCACGGTGGCGCGTAGTTCTACTGCCGTTATGTGAATGCCGGGGATGTGGCGGTGCAGGGCAGTGACCAAACTGCCGCCACCTAAGCCTAAAATGAGTACCCTTTTCGGTTGGCAAAACAGCAATACCAGCAACATCGCTTGAGTGTATTCGTATTGCAATACGTGTGGGGCGGCTTTTAAACAGCGGCTTTGCTCATCATTGGGGGCAAAGGCTAGAATACGGCATTCGCCATCGTCGAGTACCGTGATTGAGCCGAATTCATCATCACTGTGGTGTAGGGTTTGTATCATGGCGTAAACGTATCACAAGTGTGTGACTAAAAGGAGCAAGCAAATGTCATTGGGACCAGTCATGCTGGATTTAGCCGGTACGGCGTTGAGTGCTGAAGACCGTGAGTTGTTGCAACATCCCGCCGTCGGGGGCGTGATATTGTTTGCGCGTAATTACCAGAATCCGGCGCAATTGGCGGCGTTGACGGCGGCGATTCGAGCAGTGCGTGAACCGCATTTGCTGGTGGCGGTGGATCAGGAAGGCGGGCGCGTGCAACGGTTTCGGGAAGGTTTTCAGCGTTTGCCGCCTGCGGGGTATTACGCAGCGTTATACCAACAGTCACCAGCAGCGGCAAAGCACGCGGCGCAACACATGGGCTGGTTAATGGCAGCCGAGTTGCAAGCGGTGGGGGTGGATTTCAGCTTTGCGCCGGTGTTGGATATTGATCGTGGCTTAAGTCGGGTCATTGGTGATCGTGCTTTCGGGCAGCAAGCGCAACCGGTAATGGCATTGACCGGCGCGTGGATGCAGGGCGCACGTTTGGCAGGCATGGTGTCGGTCGGCAAACATTTCCCCGGTCATGGTGGCGTGACGGCGGATTCGCATGAAGCCTTGCCGTGTGACGAGCGTGGCTGGGAAACCTTGTGGGCGGAAGACATTGTCCCATTCGGGCATTTGATTGCACAAGGGCTAGAGGCGGTAATGCCTTCGCATGTGGTGTATCCGTGTGTGGATGATGTGCCAGCAGGATTTTCCACGCGCTGGTTGCAAGGTATTTTGCGCGGACAAATGGGCTTTCAGGGGGCAATTTTCAGTGATGCCTTGGATATGGCAGCCGCAGCAGCCGCAGGTGATTTTGTCGGGCGGGCAAAAGCCGCGTTGGCGGCGGGTTGCGACCAGTTGTTGATGTGTAATAACCGTGCAGCCGCTATTGCGGTGGTGGAAGCGCTGGCGGATTATCACGATCCGGCAGCGCAAGCGCGGTTGGCGCGTTTATACAGCCGCCATTTCACGCCGTTGCAACATGCCCAACAACAACCGTATTGGGCTGATGCGGAAGCGGTATTGGCACAATTTGCGACCGATACCGCTTCTGGCATGACGCTGGCGTATGACCCGACCACACGTGGTGGCACAGTACTGTAGGCGTTATTCTTTCAATGGGGTGAGGTCATCCGCAGGTAAATGGAGATGTTGGGGTTTCTGCTCCAAAACGGTGGTTTCATGCTCATTGAGAGTGACAGGTTTAAACGGTTTGGGGAATAAAAAGTACTGTACGACCCACAGCGTAACGCTGACGGAGATGAATACGGTTAATAAAATCACGCCGACGACGTGTAAGCACCCAATTTTTGTTTCCGAGCTTGTTTCCATTTATGCTCCAGCAAGAATAACGTACAGCCCTGCATGGCTGTTCCATTGTAAGCGTTTAGCATAAAAACATCTGGCTGGGCTTGTGGAAATCTGCCAGAGTTTATTATTTAGCGATTAACGGGCGGTAGTATGTCGGAATTTGCTCTAATCCGCGAATATTTTTTGTGGCAACCTGTGCCGGATAATGTGCGGGTCAGTGTCGGGGATGATGCGGCAGTGTTGGTGTTACCAACGGATAAGGAACTGGTGGTGTCAGTCGATACGTCCAATGCCGGGGTACATTTTCCGTTGGATACGCCGCCGCACGCCATTGGTTATAAGGCGTTGGCGGTGAATTTGAGTGATTTGGCGGCAATGGGGGCAGAACCGGCGTGGTTTACTTTGGCGCTTTCCCTGCCTGCTGCGGATCAAACCTGGGTGGCAGAATTCACGCGCGGAATGCGGGAATTGGCGGAACAACACGGTATTTTTTTGATTGGGGGCGATACGACTCGCGGCGCATTGAGTATTACTATTCAGGTAATGGGTTGGGTGCAGCCGGGTAGGGCGTTATTGCGACGTGGGGCGCAACACGGTGATCTGATTTGTGTGTCTGGCACTTTAGGCGATGCGGCAGCAGGTTTGGCGATTGTGCAGCAACGTTTGGCATTACCAGCGGAGGCAGCGGCGTTTTGTGTGCAACGTTTGAACTATCCCACTCCGCGTGTGATGTTAGGGCAGCTTTTGCGTGGGTTGGCGACGGCTTGTATGGATATTTCTGACGGGTTGTTGGCAGATTTGGGGCATATCTTAACCGCTTCTGGGGTGGGGGCGCGGTTACAACATCAAATACTGCCTTTTTCACCGGCATTACAACAGCTTACGTTGGCAGAAAGGTTGGACTTTGCACTGAGGGGTGGTGATGATTACGAGTTATTATTTACCATCCCCAAACAGTACTTAAGTGAGGTGCAGAAAGTGGCTAATAACTATCATATTCAGGTTACAG
>JBEUIR010000047.1:0-11622 GCA_040415395.1 Candidatus Thiothrix namsaraevi | reverse complement strand
AACATTCAAACCCTCAACGCCATTTCCCCCAAAGGCTTGAACCGCCTCCCCGCTGATCGTTACAGTGTTTCTGATAATGCCCCCGATGCTGATGCGATTTTGCTACGTTCTTTCAAACTCCACGATTACGCTTTTTCCGACAATTTGTTGGCGGTAGGACGTGCGGGTTCGGGTACGAATAATGTTCCCGTGCCGCAATTGTCTGAGCGTGGCGTGGTGGTGTTCAATGCCCCCGGTGCTAATGCCAATGCCGTCAAAGAGCTAGTACTCGCTGGCATGTTGATGGGATGCCGCAACATTGCCCCAGCAATGGATTTTGTGCGCGGTTTGCAAGGCACGGACGCTGAAATGAGTGTGGCAGTCGAAGCAGGCAAGAAGCAATTCGGCGGCTTTGAGCTGCCGGGGCGAACACTGGGCGTGATTGGTTTAGGTGCGATCGGCGTGAAAATCGCCAACGCTGCCCGCCATTTAGGCATGAACGTGATCGGTTACGACCCGACCATCACCATCGAACGCGCTTGGCAACTCGATTCCGATGTGGAAGCCGCGCCAAATCTGGATGCATTGCTGGCAGTGTCTGATTTCATCACTTTCCACGTGCCGCTGATCGACAGTACCCGCCATCTGATCAATGCCGACAGCCTGCAAAAGCTCAAAGACGGTGTGGTGCTGCTCAATTTTGCCCGTGACGGTATTCTGGACGATAGCGCGGTATTGGCAGGTTTGGAAAGCGGCAAGGTGTACGCCTACGTCTGCGACTTCCCCAGCAATGCGTTGCGCACCAACCCGCGTGTGATTACCCTGCCGCACTTGGGCGCATCCACCCGTGAAGCGGAAGAAAATTGCGCCATCATGGTGGCTGATCAGGTGCGCGATTACCTCGAAAACGGTAATATCTGCAATTCCGTCAATCTGCCGAACGTGAAATTGCGCCGCACAGGGCTGGCGCGTATCGCGGTGGTCAACCAGAATAACCCGGATATGTTGGGTAAAATTTCTCATGTTCTGGGGCAGGCTGGCGTGAATATCGCCCACATGCTGAACGATTCCAAAGGCAATATGGCTTACACGCTAATGGACGTGGATTCGGTGGTGAATGAAGATACACGGGTAGCCTTAGCCGCGATTCCCGGCGTTTTGAAGGTAAGATTGCTTTGAGTAACACGACTGTTTCCGCCACGAATACGGCACTCGCTGCCTTGCGTGAACGTATTGATGCGCTCGACACCCAGTTGCTGGCGTTGTTGAACGAACGCGCCCGCTGTGCCGAAGCAGTCGCGCACACCAAATTGGCGGAAGACCCGAACGCGAAATTTTACCGCCCCGAACGCGAGGCGCAAATCCTCACGCGGATGCAGTCGTTGAATCAAGGCCCGTTGCGCAATGAGCAAATTACGCACTTGTTCCGCGAAGTGATTGCGTCGTGTTTGGCGTTGGAAGAGTCGATGCGCATTGCGTATTTAGGGCCAGCAGGGACGTTTACGCAAGAGGCGACATTTAAGCATTTTGGAATGAATGTCGGCACGTTGCCGGTGGATTCGATTGCGCAAGTATTTCGTGAAGTGGAAGCAGGGCGGGTGCGTTACGGGGTTGTGCCGATTGAAAATTCTACCGAAGGCGTGGTGACGCACACGCTGGATATGTTCATGCAGTCGGGTTTGCGAATTTGCGGGGAAATTTCTTTGCGCATCCACCAGAACTTGATGTGTCGGCATGAAAATTGGCAAGGCGTGCAAAAAGTGTATGCCCATGCGCAATCGTTGGCGCAATGCCGCTATTGGCTGGATAAACATTTGCCTCATGCCGAGCGCATTCCGGTCAGCAGCAATGCGGAAGCGGCGCGTTTGGTATCCCATGATGACGGTGCAGCGGCGTTGGGAAGTCGGCAAGCTGCACCGATTTATGGCTTGCACATTGTGCAGGACAGCATCGAAGACAATCCCAATAACACCACGCGCTTTTTGGTGATCGGTGATCAAGTAGTTGCGCCAAGCGGCAATGATCGCACCTCTTTGCTGGTTTCAACCCGTAATCGCCCCGGTTCGCTGTATCACTTGCTGAAACCCTTGGCGGAAAATGGCGTGGATATGACGCGGATTGAATCGCGTCCGGCACGTACCACCAATTGGGAATACTTTTTCTTTTTGGATGTGCGCGGGCATGAACAGGATGCGGACATCAGCGGGGCATTAGCGGCGTTGCGTGATGAGGCGGAAGTGGTGCGGGTGTTGGGGTCTTATCCCGTCGCTGTGATGTAAAAATCAGCCATCCAACGGGCAACCGCAGCACTGTCCGTAACCGCATTGGTTTGATTCAGATCCGCCAATGCTGGTTCAGCAATCTCATGGGGCAAGGGTACATCATCCCGCAGCTCAATCAAGGCGCGTTCAAACGCCAGCGTAAATTCCGGGTGGGCTTGTACGCTGAAGGCTGAATTCCCATAGACCAACCCTGCATACGGGCAAAAGTCCGATTGCAGAAACACTCGCGCTTGCGGCGGACATTCCATCACCTGATCCTGATGCATGGCATTCAGGGTGATGTTGGCGGGTGCTGCATCCATCCACGGCAACGTTTGCACCACCTGATAGTGATGCCGCCCGACACCCCAGCCTTGCGGCGCTTTAGTCACTTTGCCACCCAAGGCTTCCGCCATGATTTGATGCCCGAAACAAATGCCAATCAACGGCACTTGCGCCTGTTGAATCTGGCGGATTAATACCTTTAAGGGTTCTAGCCAAGGCAAATCATCGTATACGCCATGCCGCGAGCCAGTGATTAACCAGCCGTCACAGGCTTGCGGCGAATCCGGGAATTCGCCATCCATCACCGCAAATACCTGAAAGCGTAAATCAGCGCCGGTTTGCCCTAACAAAGCGGCAAACATGGTGGTATACGTCCCGTATTCGGGGATTAATTCATCCGGCGCACGTCCGGTTTCCAGAATGCCAATCAACATGGCTTGATTACCTTTTTACTGGTTTGCTGCGCGACAATTGCCACACGGCGATTAAAACGCCAATAGCAAGGTGCTATTGCCGGGGTCAAAAGTGACGCTCGTGATAACCAGATCGTCAAACGATAGCGTAAATGCCAAGAGCCAACCTGACAAGAGCGCGGGCGTCATCAAGGGCAGAAAATAACCCCAAGTGCCTACACCCCCGCCTCGATAAGCGCTAAACTCTGTTTCTTTTCAGGCTGACCCCAAGCGGAGACAGGAATGCAGCAAGATGTGCAAGATTTATTGGCGTATGTGCCAGCAGCGAGTGCCTTACAAGGGCGGGTGATTTTGGTGACGGGCGCTGCCGCAGGCATGGGCAAAGCGATTGCCAGCGCGTGTGCGCAATACGGGGCAACCGTGGTGCTGCTCGACAAAGAAATGCGCCGAGCCGAAGACACTTATGATGTTATCGTCAACGCTGGCTACCCCGAACCCGCGATTTACCCGCTGGATATGCAGGGCGCAACCGCTAAGGATTATTTCGATCTCACCGAAAATATCCGCGCACAATTAGGGCGTTTGGATGGTTTGATGTTGAATGCGGCATGGTTAGGTTCATTCACACCGATTTCGCATTACGACACCGAATTGTGGTCGAAAATGATTATGGTGAATTTGCACGCCAATTTCTTGCTGACTCATGCGTGTTTGCCATTATTGCAGGAGGCTGCTGACCCCGCGATTGTCTTTGCCAGCCATGCGTCGAATAAAGCGTTTTACGGCGCATTTGGGGTGGCAAAGGCGGGAATGGTAGCTTTTTGCGATATTCTCGCGGCTGAACATGACGATGCGGCACATTTCATCCGTGTCAACACCGTGGATACCGGGCCAGCACGCACCAGTATGCGTACCTTGAATTTCCCCGGTGAAAACCCCAATAGCGTGGCTCGCCCTGAAGCCTTGGTTGCGCCCTATTTGTACTTTTTGGGTGCAGATGCAGGCAAGCGCACGGGCGAACACGTGGTGTTTCCACGGCAACCGGGCGATGCCCAGTGGGTCGGGGAGACAGGTACTGCGTAATGCAACGTGATTCCATCTACGCACTTCCCCAAGGACAGGTCGTCGACTTCGCTTTTAATGAAGCGGTCGCGGATGTCTTTCCTGACATGATTCGCCGTTCAGTGCCTGGCTATGAAACCATTATTGCGTTATTGGGCGTGATTGCGCGGCGTTATGCGCAGCCCCATAGCCGCATTTATGATCTGGGGTGTTCTTTGGGGGCGGCAACTTTGTCGATGGCTTCACAAGTGCGGGCGGAAGATCTCAGTTTTGTGTGCGTGGATAATTCTGCTGCGATGACGCGCCGTTGTGAGCAAATTTTGCAACGCCATCTACCCAGTGGGCAGTTTCAGGTGGAGTGCGCGGATATTCAAGCCATTACCCTGAACAATGCGTCGGTAGTGGTGTTGAATTTCACGCTGCAATTTCTCAAACCGGATGAACGCTTGGCGATGCTGCGTCATATTTATGAGGGTTTATTGCCGGGTGGGGTGCTGATTTTGTCGGAAAAGCTCCAGTTTGCGGATGCGGCGGAACAAGCACTGCTGACCGATATACATTTGGAATTCAAGCGTGCCAATGGTTATAGCGAACTCGAAATCAGCCAGAAACGTTCCGCGCTGGATCATGTGCTGATTCCTGACACGTTTGCGCAACACGTCGAGCGACTGGAAGCGGCGGGGTTTTCTCAAGTGGTTAATTGGTTTCAGGGCTTTAACTTTGCGTCATTGTTGGCGGTGAAAGCGTGAGCGAAATGCAGTCATTGTACCGTTTTTTGCAAGATTCGCGTCTCGCCCCTTGGTTGGATAGCTTGCCTGCACAACTCGAAACCGCGTTGCAAGGTGCGCACGGCAAGTGGGAAGAATGGCAAGCTGCTTTGGCTGCTGCACCCGATTTGCACCCACAACAGCTTGATTTCAATAGCAGTGCAGTAACGCTTGGTACGGCTGCCGACATTGACGCAGACTCCCGTGCGCAATTATTGACGTGTTTGCAAGCCCTGATTCCCTGGCGCAAAGGCCCTTACCACTTGTTCGGGATTGAGGTAGATACCGAATGGCGTTCCGATTGGAAGTGGGAGCGGGTGTTGCCGCATCTGAGTCCGTTGAGCGGGCGGCTGGTGTTGGATGTGGGCTGCGGGAGTGGCTATCACCTGTGGCGGATGCGCGGGGCGGGGGCTGAGGCGGTGATTGGCATTGACCCCACGTTGCTGTTCCTGACGCAATTTCAATTGATTAAGCGTTATGCAGGGGAGCAGCCGGTCTGGATGTTGCCACTGAAAAGCGAAGATTTGCCCGATTTGCGCCAAAAAGGCTTTGATACGGTGTTTTCGATGGGCGTGTTGTATCACCGCCGCGATCCGCTGGGGCATTTGCAGGAATTGCGCCGTGCCTTGCGAGCCGGTGGCGAATTGGTGCTGGAAACCTTGGTGGTGGCAGGTGATGAACATACGGTGCTAATGCCCCACGACCGTTACGCTAAAATGCGTAATGTTTGGTTCATTCCCTCGGTGGCATTATTAGAATTGTGGTTGAAACGGTTGGGATTCACTCATATTCGTGTGGTAGATGTCACAACAACTAGCATTCAAGAACAACGTTGTACGGCGTGGAGTAAAGGCGAATCGTTGGTGGACTTCCTTGATTCCCAAGATATTAGCCGCACTATAGAAGGATACCCCGCGCCGGTAAGAGCGACGCTTATCGCTAATACCCCCGCGTGATCTGTTCAAGGGAATATCACTAAATTACAATATGATTAAGCATTGAAATAAAGTGAGCCAAGTGGATACGTTATTGCACAAACCAGGGTTTATGTTCGCGATGGGTGATACCAATCGCTTGCAGCAACGCCTTGCCCGCCGGATGGGGCAGGCATACAAGCGCTTCCGCGACAGTTGGGGCGGCTTGCTGCTCGACCCGTATTTGCGTGATGGCGGGGATTATCGCTACCGGCGTTATTCGGTGTTTCATTGGCAACACCATGCCTTAACGGTATTGCCGCACGAGCCGCACTATCAAAGCAGCCATTACAACCGCGTCCACGGTGGCTTTAACCGCCATTTTCGCGGCTGGCTGCCCACGACCTTGGCGAATCCGGTGTTGAAGGAAGTGATTGCTTGGGCAACGCAACAATTTTCGCGCAGCCCTGCCGAATTGTGGCGCATTCAAGCCCATCAGTTCCGCATTATTGCTCGACCTGATCAGCAGGGAAAACCGACACCAGAAGGTATTCACAAAGATGGTGCGGAATATATCTTGATCATGATGATGGATCGGCACAATGTTGACGGTGGGGAGAGTCAGATTTACGACAATACCATGCGCCCCTTAGCGGAAGGCACCTTGGCGCAAGCGGGGGATTTGGTGTTGGTGAATGATCACGCGGTTTATCACGGCGTGACCGCGATTAGCCCCGCTGACCCAACCCAACCCGCGTGGCGGGATGTGCTGGTGCTGACGTTTCACAAAGCGCGGGCTTAGCGTTTAACCGGAGCGTTTAACCGGGGCCTTCAAAGTATTTCCAAGGGTATTGGAGGTCGTCTTTGATGGTGCTCCAGTACAAATCACCGGAATTGCGCCAAGGATCCAGCAAAATGCCGGTCGCAAAAGGTTTGCCTTTGGCGGTAACGATCAGGGTACTGTGTTCGCGCCAAGCGTTGCCTTTGTACGCGACTCCCCAATAAAGGTCGAAAGTCTGGAGGTTTTTGGTGCGCATCCGCGCCCGCATGGCTCGTGCCCAGTCCACACACAGTCCGGCTTTACGTTGTTTGGAATTGCGCAAGGTGTTGTGTAATACCGGCGGCCATGTCAAACCCCAGTCATTCGCCAGATACATCGGGTATACAAACGCATCGTGAGCGACGGACTTGGCTTCACGCGGATCGATAATGGCGGGGTCGAGTGCAATTAGCGCTTGCGTGAGTTCATCAATGCGCTGCTTCATTTTGGGGGTAAGGGTTTGCAAGCGCGGGCTGCCATCAGGGGCAAGGGCTACATTGTCAAATTGGACAGCGCAGCCGCTCAACGCAAATATGACCAGCAGTAAACCTACCAGCCGTTTCATCTCAAACATTAATCACATTTCCTTTTTGAAATACATTAAATAATTGACATCCACATCCTTGCCCAGACGATAACTCTGGAACAGCGGATTGTATGTCATGCCCGCGATATTCCGCAGCTCCAAGCCGACAGAACGCGCCCAGCGTTCGAGTTCGGAGGGCTTGATGAATTTGGCGTATTCGTGCGTGCCTTTGGGGAGCATATTCAGCACGTATTCTGCGCCGATAATCGCTAAGGCAAAGGCTTTGGGGTTGCGATTGAGGGTGGAAAAGAATACGTCGCCACCGGGTTTAACCAAGTTGGCACAAGCCGCAATCACGGAAGCGGGGTCAGGGACGTGTTCCAGCATTTCCATGCAGGTCACAACATCGAATTGTGCAGGGGATTCCTCTGCGATGGCTTCGGCGCTGATTTGGCGGTAAGTGACCTCGACTTGGGATTCCAGCGCGTGCAATTCGGCGACTTCCAACGGGGTTGCGCCCATGTCGATGCCGGTAACAATCGCGCCGCGCCGTGCCATGCTTTCGGCAAGAATGCCGCCGCCGCAGCCGATGTCGATGACGTTTTTGCCTTGCAAACGGGCGTGATCGTCAATGTAGTTGAGGCGCAGCGGGTTAATGTCGTGCAGCGGTTTGAATTCGCTGTCACGATCCCACCAGCGCCAGGCGAGGTCTTCAAACTTGCGGATTTCGTTGGGGTCAACGTTCGGGTTGACGTTCGGTGTCGGGTTGGTCATGGGGTTGCTCCAATTTTTTGTTGCCAGTGCCGCGCTTTGGCGATGATGGCGCTGCTGTCTAGCCTGGTCAGTTGGCGATTTTCCAACAGGGCTTTGCCTGCTACCCATGCATGGGTGACTTGTTCACGGCTGGTGCAATAGACCAAATGTGACACGGGGTCATACAGGGGGCTGGCTTCCAGTGTACCAAGATCAACCGCAATTATGTCAGCGGATTTACCGACTTCCAGTGAACCGATTTCAGCGTCCAGCCCCAAAGCGCGTGCACCATTGATGGTTGCCATGCGCAACACTTGTGCCGCTGGAATCACGCTGGCATCTTGCGCCACGGCTTTGGCGAGCAGGGCAGCGGTACGCATTTCGCCGAACATATCCAAATCGTTATTACTGGCATTGCCATCCGTGCCGAGGGCGACATTGACCCCAGCGGCGGTGAGTTTACTGACAGGGCAGAAACCGCTGGCAAGTTTCAAATTCGATTCGGGGCAGTGGATAACGTGCGTGCCGGTTTGCGCGAGTAACGTAATCTCGTCAGCGGTCAATTGCGTCATGTGGACGGCGAGAAAATGCTGGTCGAGCAAGCCGAGTTGCGCGAGTCGGGCGAGGGGGCGCATTCCGGTTTGTGCGATGGCTTGCTGCACTTCAAACGCGGTTTCGTGTACGTGCATGTGGATGGGGAGCGCGTGTTCGCCTGCCAAATGCCGCACTTGTTGCAAGGGGTCATCAGACACGGTGTACGGTGCGTGCGGGGCGAATGCCGTGGTAAGCAGTGGATTTGCCCGCAATTGATCATGCAACGCCAAGCCTTTTTGCAAATAGTCCGCCGCCCCACTGCCCCAACGGGTCGGGAAGTCGATCATGATCATACCAATACACGCCCGAATACCACTTTCCATGACGGCTTGCGCGGTGGCTTCGGGGAAGAAGTACATGTCATTGAAACAGGTCGTGCCGGAGCGCAGCATTTCGGCAATGGCTAATTGGCTGCCGTCATACACAAATTCCGCATCTGCCCATTGTGCTTCCGCAGGCCAGATGTGGTGTTGCAACCAGTCCATTAAGGGTAAATCGTCCGCCAAACCTTTCAGCAGCGACATCGCAACGTGAGTGTGCGCATTCACGAACCCCGGCAATACGGCCTGTTGTGGTAATGCTACAACCTGTCGGGGGATATAGTGTTTTTCTGCCTCAGAAGTGGGCATGAGCGCCACAATCCTGCTATTATCTACCACTATAGTGTGGTGTCGCAAAACCTGATTACCCGAATCGACGGTAATAATCCATTCGGGTGTAATGAGTAAATCAATTTCCATTGCCATTATGTGCCATTATGTGCCATTGGGTGTTGTAAGATTGCCACGGTAAAGCAACCTATTTATGCTGAAAATCATCATGAGTCAACACGATTCGATCCGTGCCGTAGAGTGGAAAGACAATCATCTGGTGCTGCTTGACCAGCGCAAACTGCCGCATAACGAGCAGTTTGTGCAGTTATACAGTGCGGAAGATACTGCCGATGCTATTCGCAATATGGTGGTACGTGGTGCGCCCGCCATTGGCATTGCCGCAGCGTATGCCGCCGCAATGGCAGCACGCAAATGTTACAAGCAGTACCCGCAAGATTGGCGCAAGCGTTTAAGCGTTGAAATTGACCTATTGCAAAATTCCCGCCCAACCGCCGTGAATCTCATGTGGGCATTAAAGCGCATGTGCGATTTAGCCGATGCCGTGGATGGCGACCCGGAAGAACCACTATTGGCACTGGCACAGCAAATCCATCAGGATGACATTAACGCCAATTACCGTATGGGTGAATTGGGCAGCGCTTTAATTCAACCGTCGCACGGGGTTTTAACCCATTGTAACACCGGGTCACTGGCAACGGGCGGTTATGGCACCGCGTTGGGCGTGATTCGCAGTGCTTACAGCAGCGGCAAAATCGAGCATGTGTATGCCGATGAAACCCGCCCTTGGTGGCAAGGTTCCCGCCTGACCGCATGGGAATTGGTTAAAGATAAAATCCCCGCGCATTTATTGTGTGACGGCGCTGCTGCGCATTTAATGAAACAAGGCAAAGTCTCGTGGGTCATTGTTGGTTCAGACCGGATTGCGGCAAACGGTGATGTGGCGAATAAAATCGGCACCTACAGCCTCGCGGTGAACGCGCGTTATCACGGGGTGAAATTCATGGTGGTTGCGCCGACCAGCACCATTGACCTAGCTACCTTGCACGGTAATGACATTCCCATTGAAGAACGTTCTCAAGATGAAGTCTTGAATGTGAATAGTCAACGTGTTGCGGCACATCATGCTCAAGCATGGAATCCGGCATTTGATGTCACCCCCGCCGCCTTAGTCGATGCGCTTGTCACCGAAAAAGGCGTTATTTTGAACCCAGACGCGGCAAAAATTGCGGCGTTAATGGCTTCCTAAGACAAACGTTGGTGCAAACAGCGGGTCAGGCGTTGCATATCGCTATCCAGCCCGTAGCGTTCCTGCCATTCACGCTGTCTGAAGGGGCGTTCACTGATCGGTAACGACGCGCATTCATGCGTTTTGCCGGTCACAGTCTTTACTGACAGGATGCTGACCGGCTGCTCGAAGTGGCGTTGATAGAGGTGAGCAGGTAAGCGTTGTTTGAGTAACGGCTCTTCTGGTAGGGTTTGCTCCGTGAGTTCGGGGTGTAGTAATTGCTTGTACGGGTAGAATTCTTGTTGCTCAAACAGAAATTGCTTGGCTACGCGGTCAAAATACCCTTGTCGCATTATCAAACCGCGTTGCGTTAAAATCCAGAGTTGCAGGTATTGCACTCGGTATAAGCTGTGTCCCTTGCGCCCGTGCGGGTCATCTTGCAAGGCGATCAGCGGAATATGCGCCTCATCCAACAAGGTGCGTTTGATAACACTGTGTTGCTGCGCGGCTAAGGGCAGTTGCAGATACCCCCAACTCTCGGTGATAAAGCCTTCCCAGCGTTGTTGTTGCAAGGTTTTGGATAAATCTTGGCACTCTGATGGTGGCAGCACCTGTTGCAAGGTGTTTTGAAACAATTCTTTCACCGCTTGGCGATAATCCGTGTGCAGTTGCGCCAAGCCGGTTGGTGGCGGTAGGCTTTCAAGCTGATGGGCGATGCCTGCTGCTTGCACATCTAAAGCCTGCATCTTTTCGAGGTGTTGTTGTAGGGCTTGTTGCGTTGCCTGTATCTTGTGTTCCGACACGCGCCAATACCATGCCAATGCTAAAATAGGCAGTGCTGGCAAGAGGAAATGCCCGCGCATTACCAGCAAAATAATAATGATGAATGTGGCGGAAAATAAAACCAGACGCGGTGAGTTGAGCGTAAACAGACGTTGTTTCAGTGCGGCAAGCTGGGTATCCATTTGTTGCTGGTAAGCAATTTGCGGCAACTTCCACGGATCGGCATCGTAGAAAAAACGCCAGCGTTCACAATAGGCTTCTTCCGAACTCGTGCTCAGCAATTCCTTGGCGTCGTGGTTGCCACAGGCATGATTAGAGAAAATAGGGTAGGTCAGCACTTCTTGGTTGAATTGCTGGTATTCAAGCTTGAGGTCGTCAGCTTGCTTGGCGGTTTCCTGCTGCTTGCATTGTTCCTGAAATTCTCGCAGCATGTAATGGCTCATCGCCATGCTCTGGTATTCATTATTAGTCATTATTTTAGCCCTTTGGATATTAGTAGAGTTTGCCCATTTTTCACTCTCTCGTAATAAGACCATGAAACCTGAAAAAAAATCCCTACCCGCTATCATGCCTGCGGCAACCACGACGCCAAGGAATTGCTGAGCACGAGTTCGGAAGAAGCCTAT
>JBEUIR010000046.1:0-11939 GCA_040415395.1 Candidatus Thiothrix namsaraevi | reverse complement strand
TTGGAAAGATTGATAAGCAAGCCGCAATTTTCCATCGGTTCATGGTCGTGACCGATTAAAATGCGCACGTTTTGCGCTGTTGCGGGCGCAAGTGCGTGTGGAATGAAGGCGAGTTCGTTAAACGTCCACAGTAATTCATCCAATTTACCGCTGGTCGTCGGTGCATCGGTGTGGATGTAGGTGTGCAGTTGTTGCTGGTGCGCTTTCATGACCACCTTGCAGGCGAGTAATAACCGCGCCTGCAAGCTGTTGGTTTTTCCGACGTAAAAATCTATTTTGGTCATGCTTTGGCGCGATTAATTAGCAATTGGCACAGCAGGGGAACGGGGCGACCGGTTGCACCTTTGGCTGCGCCGCTTTTCCAAGCCGTACCGGCAATGTCGAGATGCGCCCAGGGGTAGCTTTCGGTAAAGCGTGACAAAAAGCAGGCGGCAGTGATTGTGCCGCCCGGTGGCCCACCGATATTGGCAAGATCGGCGAAGTTGCTCTTGAGTTGATCGTGGTATTTCTCACCCATTGGCAAGCGCCACGCTTCGTCATTGGCTTGTTTGCCTGCCGCGAGTACTTCGTCCGCAAGTGCCTCGTTATTGCTCAGTAGACCGCTGATATGGTAGCCCAAAGCGGTAATGCACGCGCCGGTCAGTGTCGCAATATCGACCACGGCAACTGGGTTGAAGCGTTCCACATACGTCAGCGCATCGCACAGCACTAAGCGACCTTCGGCATCGGTGTTGAGGATTTCAATGGTTTTGCCCGACATACTGGTAACAATGTCGCCGGGTTTGCTGGCTTTGCTGCCGGGCATGTTTTCGGCGGCGGCAATCACGCCGACGATGTTCATGGGCAATTGCATGGCGACACACGCGGTCAGTGTGCCGATCACGCTGGCAGCACCGCTCATGTCGAATTTCATTTCATCCATGGCATTGCCGGGTTTGAGCGAAATGCCGCCAGTATCGAAGGTAATGCCTTTGCCAACAAGGACAAATGGCGCATCGCCCGAATTACCGCCGTGGTATTGCAGGATGATCATTTTGCCGTCTTCGGCGCTGCCCTTGGAGACGGAAAGGAATGAACCCATGCCGAGGGCTTCCATATCGGCTTCTTCGAGGATATTGATGTCGACTTTATTGGAAGAATTCGCCAGTTCTTGCGCAATATCCGCCAGATACGTGGGGGTGCAAACATTACCTGGGCTATTGGCAAGGTCACGGCTGACGCGCATTCCTTCGGCAATGGCATTGCCTTGCAACAGCGCGGTGGTGAATTCACCGGCAATCGTGTGCGCGACTGTCCAGCCTTCTAACGTGGTGCGCGGCGCATCGTCTTTTTTGCTTTTGTACGTGTCGAAGGTGTACAAGGTATCCGCCACGGCGATGACTGATTGGCGCACGGCGGCTTCAATATACTCGCTGGCGATTTCGTCGGTCAGGAATGACACGGCGTTGTTCACTTTGGCGGTTTTTAATAGGTTGACCGCTGCTTGCGTCATCAGGGTTAGGGTTTCCAGCGTGAGTTTGTCTTTTTCGCCCATGCCGATTAGCAGCACCCGTTTGGCGGTGACGCCGGGCAGGTTGTAAAGCATACTGGTGCGGTTTTTATCGCCGGTAAAGTCGCCGAAATCCAAGTGTTGGCTGATCGCACCCGCGCTGGCAGCATCAATTTGCGCCGCCGCCGCCGAGAGTTTGGCGTGTTTATAAACACCTACCACGACGCAATCGGTGTGCAGTTCAGTGGCATTGGCGGAAGAATCAAAATGGTAGTTCATGCGTTATCCTTGTGATGGTGTTGCCTTTCATCGCAGTTTACACGACGCTTCCCAAATCACAATAAAGCTATGGGCTTGGGGCGGGTAAGGGCATAATTTTCATGTGTTCGCTGAGGTTGGTGATGACGCTATCGTCATCTTAAATAAGTCGAGTTCGTTTGACAACAAACAGGAGTAATGATGAATAACTGCCCGTGTGGTTCAGAACAAACCTATAACCAGTGTTGCCGCCAGTATCACGACGGCAAAACCGCGCCCACAGCGGAAGCGTTAATGCGTTCACGTTACAGTGCGTATGTGCTGCGCAATGGTGCGTATTTACACCGCAGTTGGCACAGCAGCACCCGCCCGAACAAAAAAAGCTTGCTGCAATTACCACCGATGGCTTGGCTAGGCCTGGAAATTGTGCGTACCGAGTTGGGTGGGGAACAGGATACACAGGGTATCGTTGAATTCATTGCCAGCTACCGTGACGGCGAACAAATCAGCAAATTGCATGAAACCAGTGGTTTTGTGAAAGAGGGCGGCAAGTGGTATTACGTGGTTGGAGAGTAAGCAATGTCTAATAGAATCAGCGTGTTCTTATGCTTGGCGTTGTTGGGTGCATGTTCCAGCACGCCCACGCAATACCACACCTTGTCAGCGGATGTCGGCAGGGCGGCGGCAGTGGTCATGACAAAACCTATTAACAGTGTTGGCGTCGGCCCGATTACTTTACCCACCATGCTGGATCGTGAGGGCATGGTAATCCGCAAGGACGCGACCACCCTGGAAGTCTCCGATACGCACTTATGGGGTGGGCAGTTGGAAGATGAATTCCAACGCACCTTAGCTCAACACTTACAAATGCGTTTGCCTGCCACACGGGTGCAAACCGTGCCGTGGGAACTCAGCCAAACCCCGCAATATCAGGTGGTGGTGAAACTGGATCAGTTTGATGGCATACCGAGTGGTAAGGCGTGGTTGCGTGGGATATGGCAACTTCAGACAGGCAGTGATGGAAAAATCCTTGCTACTGAGCCGGTAATATTGACCCGCCAAACCTCAGAAGCAGGCGTGACGGGGTTGGTTACAGCGCAAAGTGGCTTGCTGGCGGATTTGGCCAATCAGATCACGCGGGGTTTGGCGGCGCGTTAGCTCCAGCCTGCTTCACAAAGCTCAGAAAAAAAGTGACCGGTACGGCATTGCTGATGCTGGGCAATTCCGCGATTTCACGCAAAGCGGTGACACCAGCAGCTAGGTCAAAATCGGCGGCATTCAACATAATCGGGGCAACCGTGACCACTTGTACGGTGTTGCCAACTTCGGTGATGGCAACAGTGGCCGGTATTTCTTTTTTCACGCCATGCAAATCCAGGGTGACATTAACGGTTTGGATGCCGGGTTTTACGCCGGTTTTGCTCAAGTCCACACTGACGCTTGCCGTCGCAAACTTTTGGGTATCGAACAATTGTTCGCGCATCCGTTGGTCGCGGATGTCGATATTGGTACTGACGCTTGCCAAATCAATATTCAAAGAACCTTGCCCGGCTTTGGTAATTCCACCAGAGAGCGTTTTGAAGGTATGGGTTTCGGCAATGTGATCTGATTTGATGGAAACGAAATACAGCGCAGATTGGGTATTATCGAGCACCCAATCCGCCATCGCTGTGCCGGAGAGCAGGGCGAAACTGAGTGCAGTTTTGCAAATCAATGGTAAGGCACGTTGCATCATTTATTATTCCCTATCATGGTTAAAGTCAATTTCATGGCAGCTTAACTGAACTGTGCCGCTGGTCGGATATACTGCGGTAATAGCATGGATATTTGCTCTAGGGTGAACCCTATTTGACTTAAGTCAACTTTTAACAAGGGTTATATGATACCCTACCAGTAGAGATAGAATTACCGAAAATTTTAACGAAATACTTACACCACTTAGGGAGATACAATATGGCGATCAGCAAAGCCGTGCAGCGCGGTACATTAATTTACATTTACGACCAAAATGGCGAAGCAGTGACCTCCATTTCAGCCCCCGCTCGTTTACCCACTGATGGTTTGAAGGCTTATAACTCGCAGAGCATTAGCGTGCAAAAGGGTGCGTTGTTGTATAACTATGACAAGCAAGGGCGGCAGACTAGCATTACGCCGATGGTGCAACAACATTGAGTTGCCCCGCTGCTTGATGTTTCACACCCCACCACTATGCACCGTCGCATAGTACAGTTTCTCAAGCTCGTTTTTGTGCTTGGTTTCTTCATTCGCAAGGTAGAGGAACAGGTCGTGAATCGGTCCCGCTTCCGTGCCTTGCGCCAAGGCGTGGTATTGCTCCATCGCCGCATGTTCGCGCCGCAAGGCATACTGTAACACCGCCTGATCGTCCGGCTGTTCGCCAAGATCGGGCAAGTGGATGCAGTCGGAAAACTTGTGGTCACTGACAGGTCGTTCCACTTCGGCTTTGAGTTGCTGTTCCAGATCGTCACGCGCTGCCATTTGGGTAAACAGGTCGTAATGGCCTTGTTCCTCCGCAGCCAGTTCTTCCACCAGATAGCGGATACGTTTATGTACCTTGGGAATCAGGTCGGTGTAGAAATCGCGGGCAGTGCGTTCAAACTCGGTCGCCACTTCTAGGATTTCCTTGAGGGTGGTTTTGCTTTGTAGCCGTTGAATGCTGGCTTCGCTCATGCGGTTGCCTCCTGTGAGGTAAGAGCTTGGTGAATGCTGGTGGCGACGCGGTGTCCGTCGGCAACGGCGTTGATGACATCGGGACCTTTGACGCAATCGCCTGCTGACCACAACCAGTTTTCCGAGGTGCGTCCGTTCGGGTCAATCTGGATGCGTCCACGGTTCCATTCCAACCGTTCGGTGAGTGTCTCGCCGAGTAGGCTGACATCGGCCATTTGACCGATGGCTTCGACGATCATGTCGCCTGCGTGGAGTTGCTCGTCCGTTGGGTCGTATTGTGGGGCAAAGCGGCGTGCCGCGTCGAATATCGACAAGACTTTCCAGGTTTTGAGACCGAGCAGCTTGCCATTGTCGTCGATCACGCAGGCTTGTGGGCCACGGCTGTCGAGGATGTTGATTTGCTCTTCCAGCGATTCCTTGATTTCCACCGGATCGGCGAGGAAATGCGCCTTGTCTTCCAGCGCAGTCAGGGTTACGCGGATTTCGCCGTAGTGCTGCAATTGCAGGCGTGCCATGCTGCGGGCAATGTCCATCGCCACATTGCCGCCACCGATCACGACCAGGGATTTGGGTACATCAATGGTTTCGCCAGCGGTAATTTGGCGCAATAGGTCAACCGCTTTGCGTACTTGCGGATGATCAGAACCGGGAATGCGGGTGGAACGCCCTTGATGCAAGCCGATTGCTAGCACTACTGCGTCATAATCGGCTTCCAGTTGCTGCATGGCAATATCCGTGCCGACCCGCTGGTTGTATTTAATTTCCACACCCATTGCGGTGATCACGGCAATATCCTTATCCAGCGCGTCGTAAGGCAAACGGTATTCGGGAATGCCGTAGCGCGTCATGCCGCCGCCCGCTGCTTGCGCCTCATAGACCGTGACCGCATGACCCAAGCGGGCAAGATCAAACGCCGCTGTCAGACCCGCAGGCCCCGCCCCAATAATGGCAACTTGCTTGCCTGTCGCTGCTGCCGGTTTGCCAATCAATTCAATGACTTTTGCTTGTGGCACTTGGTCAATGATGTGGCGTTTGAGCCAGCGGATGGCAATCGGGTCGCCTTCGTGACGTGCCGCACACGAATCTTCGCAACGGTGAGTACACACCCGCCCGCACACCTGTGAAAACGGGTTGGTTGCGTACAGTAATTGTACCCCGCGTTCGTAGTCGCCATCCCGCACCGCCTTGATGTAGTCGGGAATCGCCATGTGCGCAGGGCAGGTGGCAATGCACAGCCCGCAAGATACGCAACGGTCAGCTTCCAGTTTGGCCTGTTCGATGCTGTAACCGTGAACGATTTCGACAAACGAATCCAGCCGCGCTTCCGGGTGCAGTTCCGGCATTTCCTCGCGTTCCACCGGCATCAGATGCTTTTCATCATGACGTTGGTAGCCGAGTTCGGCATTGTCCCAGTGCTTTTTGTCCACGCCGGGGGTAAAGCGGAACAGGTCGGGGTCACTTTCCACCCATTTGTATTCGTTGGACATGGTGAGCGAGCCGGTCATGCACACGTCCACACACAGCGCACACCAGCAGCAGCGCCCGTAGTCGATGCGCGGGCGCAAGCCGGAATCGCCTTGCACCGCCGGAATGCCTTCCACCGGCAGCATGTCGATTGCACCGTTTTGGCAAATCGTTTCGCAGGTTCCGCAGCCGATGCACTTGTCCATGTCATTCTTGTGGAAGCCGCGATAACGCGCCGCACCGGGGCGGTCATTGAGCGGGTCTTTGATCGTTACCGGGTCGCGGAACAGGTTTTTCCAAGCGGTAAACGGGGACAGTACGTCACTGATACTCATCGTTCGATCTCCGGCGGGTAGGTGTGCAGCGACACCAGCAAAGCGGCAACATCAGAAATATTGGCGTTGATGACCATGCGTTCAAACAGCGCAATCGAATGCGTGTAAGACGGCCCGCGTACATTCACCCGACGCGGGTAGCCGCTGCCATCGGTGACGAGGTAGTAACCGTATTCGCCGCGTGAACATTCACCACGGATATAGGTTTCACCGCGCGGGATTTTCCAGTGCAACACGTTGGGCAACTTCGCCATCACGGCACCTGACTTTGGCATTTTCGCCAGAATTTGCCGAATCAGATCCAAGGAGAGCAGCAAGTCACGGCGGCGCACATCCGCACGGGTGTAAATGTCGGAATCCTTGCCCGTTACCGCTTCAAAGTCGAGTTCGGGGTAAACCAGATAAGGCTGATCTTTGCGCAGGTCTTTGGCGACTCCGGCAGCGCGGGCATTCGGACCGGTAATGCCGTAACTGTCCAGCCATGCGGTGTCAATCACGCCCACGCCGACCGCGCGTTTCTTGAACACGGCATTGTGGAACATGACCCGATTTACATCCGCCAACACGCTGTCGATTTCGTGCAAGGTTTCTTCCATGCGCCCTGCAAACCCGTCTGGCAGGTTGTCGCGCACTCCGCCGGGGATAATGAACATGTGGTAAATGCGTGCGCCAGTCAGTTCCTCGAAACGGTCGAGCATTAGGTCACGCACATACGTGGTCCATTGCCCAATCACGCCTTGCCCGAATGCACCGGCTTGCCCGCCGAGGTACATCAGGTAGCTGTTGACGCGCCCCATTTCCAGAATCAGGGTACGAATCCAGTGCGCCAGTTCGGGGATTTCCAGCCCGGCGAGTTCTTCGACGGCGGCAGCGTAACAGTATTCGTTGAAATCGGGTTCGGGGACGCAAATGCGGCACACAATCGGGAAGCACTGCATGAAGGTGCGGCGTTCCATCAGCTTTTCAAAGCCGCGATGCAAATAGCCAACGTGGGTGGTCGCATCCACCACTTCGTCGCCGCACACGGTCAGTTCAATCGCCATATTGCCGGTAATGCCGGGGTGTTGCGGGCCTTGCCACAGTTTCAGGTATTTGCCGGAAGTGAGGTCAATGTCCAGTGTGCCGTCGGCTTTTTTCTGCGGGTACTGGCTGCGGTCTAACTCAAACATCGCCTTTGTCCCCGTACAGTTGTTGTTTCATGTGCGCTGCCGGGTCACGGGTTTCGCGCCCTGGACGTTCGCGGTAAGTGGCGCGTGCGTATTCGAGAGTATCGAAATCACGGCGGTAGGGCGGGGCGGCGTTCCAACCTTCCAGAATGAAATCCTCATGCAGGCGCGGGCTACCGGGGAAGTCGATGCCAAACATTTCGCGCAATTCGCGTTGGTAAGTCGCGGCGGCTGCCCACAGGTCGTGGATGCTTTCCATGCTGGCATTGTCGCGGGCAATCAGTACCCGCAAGCCTAAATCTTGGCATTTAGCGCGATTGTTAATCAGGTAGGTGAGCTGAAATTGCCCATCTTCCAGCCAATCCACCGCCGTTAACAGCACCAGATGCGTGAAACCTTCCTGATCACGCAAATGCCGTAACAAAGCGTGCAGGCGTACCGCTTCCACTGTAATAAAGGCGAGGTCGGCACGTTGCCGGGTGAATTCGCCCAGTGAGAAACGTTGTGTGAGGGTGTCGTAAAGTTGCTGCATTGTGCTCACCAGTTATAGTCCGGCATGTCCCAGTCGTGGATGACGCTTTTCTGGTTGGCTTTGTACCATTCAAAGTTGGCGGCGTATTGGTTCGCGCCTTCGGCTTTGCCAGCGCGGATGATTTTTTTCAGTTCCTCAAACCCTGCCAGCAAGGCTTCCGGGCGCGGCATACAGCCAGTGATGTACAGATCCACCGGCAAATAATCATCCAGCCGCTTGATGGTGTTGTAGGAATCCCAATACATGCCGCCGTTAATGGTACAAGACCCCAGCCCCACCACGTATTTCGGCCCTTGCATCTGCTCGTAGGAACGAATCACGCGCTTGAGGGTTTTCACCGATAAGTAGCCGGAAATCACAAACAGGTTGGACTGGCGCGGGGTAGGTCGCCACTGAATGCCATAACGGTAAGCGTCGAAACGCGGTGTCATTAGCGGGCGCATTTCGATCGCCCCGCAACCCGTGCCAAAGCCCAAAATCCACAACGATTCGGAACGCGCCCAGTTGAACAGCTTTTCAATAATCGCGGTGTACGCAGGCGGTTGTACCGTGGGACCTGCCTCGCAGTAATAATCGCGCAGCGGGTCAATTTCGATTTCCTGACCATCCGGCGTTTTCACAATGCGTTTGAGTAATTCTTCTTTCATGTTATTACACCAGTACCACGGCGAGGATGCCCAACGGCACTGCCCAGATTAAAAACCAGCGGATCGACTGTTCCACCCGGAAGCGCGGGAATACTACCCCGACAAACGCCGACACCATGTAAATCAGGAATACCTTGAGGAAAAATTCCGGCCAACTGGCAGCCCCGCCAAAAAACAGGTTCATGTACACCACGATTTTAGCGATGGGGAAAAGCACCCGATTAGTCTGCATTAACGCCAGAAACGAGGAATGGTATTCGGTCGGTGGGCCAATAGGGATTTCCTGTGGCGCAAGTACCACGTCAAACGGCGGGCGCATCATCGAACCGAGGAACGACAGCATCGCTGCTGCCACCGCCAACGGATTGGTGAATAACGTCCAGTGCAACACCCCACCTTGTTGTGCCGCCACAATCTCGGTCACGGAAAGCGTTTGGTATTGCAACGCTACCGCAAACACTGCCAGCGCAAACGGCAATTCCGCCGCCGTCATCTGCGACAAGCCACGGGTAATGCCAATGGCAGCGTAGGGATGCCCGCTTTCCCCTGCGCCCAGTGCCATGCCCAGCGTGCCAAAGAACACAAAATACAGCGCAAGGATTAAATCGCCCGCAAACGAGAAATTGGCAAACATCACCGAGCCGTAAATTGTCGGCACAAACAGCAATAAGCCCACCCCGCCGGACAGCCGGAACACCGGCCCCAGATAGAACATCACCCCGTGGGTAATGGAAGTGCGTAACCCATAATTCTTAATCAGGTCAATGTAGTTCTGCCAAATCGGGATGCCATACCGCCGCCCGACCCGTGCGCCGATTTTTTGCACCAAAGCCGTCATTAGCAAGCCGTAGTTGATGACAATAAACAATGTCAGCAACGCCCAAGGGATTTTCATCCATTCAAATTCCATCACAAGCCCCCCATCCACAACAGGTAGACGATAATCACAAAGGCGAGCAGGTGAATGGCGTAAGTCTGCCCATTCCCGGTATACATGCGCCGTAAAATATCTGCTGCCGAATGCAGCAATTCACTGATGCCTTCCCAGAAGCGCGTGACCAGCGGCTGAGTCAAAAAGCCCAATGCCTTGCGGTACGGCGCGAAGAAGTTCCAAGCAAAATGGGTAGTTTCTGGGCGGAACGGACGTTCACCGGCAAACACAATATTGAACTGCTTCACCGGCTGCGCCCTGCGGTTGACGAACAGTAACCAAGCAAACAGCGTGGCAAAAATCACCCCGATAATCAGCATAATCGACACCGGACTCCAGTAACCGAATTCGCTGGTAATGGTCAACCCTGCCCAATCCAGCCCGCTTTGCCCGCCAAAGAACGGCGCAAGGTAAGCATCCACATGCTGCAACGCCATGCCCGGCACCAGTGCAAACACCAACAAGGCAACCACAAAAATCATCTGCGGCAATATCAGCCAGAACGGTGCTTCCTTCACGGTGCGCAATTCATCCTTCAACTGTCCCAAGAAAATGGTATGAATCAGGCGGAACAGGTACAGGAACGCAATCGGCCCCGCGAGGAAAATAATCACCATCGGCAAACGGTATTCCGCCGTCATAATCGCATTGTAGAAAATCCAGCGTCCGCCAAACCCGGAGAGCGGCGGCACACCCGACACCGCAATAATCCCGATCAAGGTGGCAATGAACGACAGCGGCATGAGCGTAATCAAGCCACCCATGCGGTACATATCGCGTGTGCCGGTACGTTTAGCAACCCCGCCCACCGACAGGAACAGCATCGACTTGTAAATGTAATGGTTAATAACAAACATCAACGCCATCAACCAGCCCAGATGGTTCATCATTGCCAGCCCAAACAGCGCGTAACCCATCTGCCCGATGGAAGAATAAGCCAGCAAGCGTTTCGCATCTTCCTGAAAAATCGCCAGCAAGTTACCCGTCAGTGCCGAAATCGCCCCAATCCACAGCAGCACATGGGTGAGTTCCACCCCGTACAATTGCTGCTTGCCCATCGTCATTAGCAATACGAACAGCCCGAACAGCCCCGCTTTCAGCAAGATACCGGACACCAACGGCGACACATCGGTTTCTGCCTCCGCATGTGCGCCGGGCAACCAGATATGCACACCCACCGCCGCCGTTTTGGTCATGAAACCAATCGCCAACAACGCAAATACCCACGGTGCAAACGGTTCCGCCACCTGTGCCAATGCCGCGATCGTAAAGTCCGGCACACCTTGCGCCGCCAGTGCAAACCCCGCCAGCATCAGGAATGCCCCACCCAGCGAGAACACAATGTATGACAGCGCGTGCGGTTCCGAATGCTTGCCGCGTAGGATCAGGAAATACGAACCCACCGTCAGCAATTCCCACGCCGCAAAAAACGCAAATGAGGTTTTGGCTTCAATCAACATCGCCAAGCCCGCAAACATCAGCATTGCCGCCGGGTAGAACCCCACCCGCCGTTGCTGCGTCTGGAAACTTGCCAGCAAAATAATCGCGCCACCCGGCAACATCACCGCCGCAAAAATCAATTGCAGCGCATCGTAACTGGGATAGTTGAGGTAAAACCAGCCGACCAGCCCCGCAATCGCCAACCCATTTTTGAGTTTGGCAGGCAACCAGTCCAGCGGCAAAAACAGCAGCGCAAACAGCAAGGGAAGTGCGTGCAACAGATTGCCTTGCCCGGAGAGTTCGCCCCACAGATAAGCCAATAACCACGCAACCACCACCGTACTCAAGGCAACGTCTTCCTTGATGGCTTGCGGCAATAAACCCGCTTGCGGCTGTTCACGTTTAAGCACGTAGCCAAACCAGCGGAACAAATACGCCGCTTCCAGCAATGCCCCGAACAGGATCAGCCCCAACAACCACAATTGCCCGTTGGCTGCCAGCGCGTGCGCCAGTTCCCACTTGGCATAAAAGCCGGGGAAGGGTGGCAAACCCACCAACAAGGCAATAAAGGTGACAAACGCAAACACCAGTACCGGATGCCCACGCAACGCCGCCCAGTCCCCCAAGCCCCGCGCTGCCACCAACCCGGAAAGCCAGAATAAGCCCGCTTTGGCAATCGCATGAGCCAGTAAGATACCGCCTGCCACAAAATAATACTGTTCCCCCAGCAAATCGCGCTGCCCGATTACCGTCAGGATCAGCCCCACCTGTGCTACCGAGGAATAGCCCAGCAACCGCCGGTCATTGTCTTGCACCAAGGCAAAAATATTGGCAACCACAAAGGTCACAATCCCAATAGCACTCGCCAGTGGCAACCATTGCGCCCCGCCAATCAGCAATAGCTTGTCTGCCGCGTACAGGAATGCTGCCCCGCTTGCGGCTGAGACAATCGCCGAAAATGCCGGATGCGCCGACTCATAAATATCCAG
>JBEUIR010000045.1:0-12063 GCA_040415395.1 Candidatus Thiothrix namsaraevi | reverse complement strand
TGAGCCTGAGACACGCTACCGCCCTGATCTGTCATGACCCAGCCGGTGCTTTGCGTTAATTTTGCGACAACAGGTCGTAATTTACACTTTATTGCGCCGGATTACAAAAATTAATCGCACCTTAAGTCCCACAAAGTGCGATTATTTTACGCGCTCGATATATCCGGCTCCGCCCCGATAAATCGCGCCACACTAACGCAATGCGCTAAACTCATTGCATCTGAACTTTATTCGTAATGTATGGGGAACATAATGCCACTGGCACATCTTGATTGCCGCCCATTCGCCGCGTTTTGTCAGGGGCATCATGCTCATGCCTGTTCGATACCCGTGGATGAATTGCCCAGCCGGATGCACGAACTCCCCAAAACCAGCGAACCATTGACCGTGTACGCCAATGCTGACGCATTGCAAGCAGCCTGTGCATTCCTGACCAGCAAAGGCTATCAAGTAGCACAAGCCATCGAATGGACGTTGCCCCTAGCGGCAAGCCTACAAGCCGCAGATTTATGGCAAAACGGTGCGCAATCGCAACGTTTGTGGCAACCCGCACCCTTGATCGCGCGTTTCGTCACGGAGTTCATGCCCGCCTACCAGATTCAGCCGGGGCAGGGCTTGGATATTGGCTGTGGGGCAGGGCGGGATATGGTGTACCTTGCCATGCATGGCTGGCAGATGACCGGCATCGACTACATTCCCGGCGCATTGCAACGGGCGCAACAACTGGCAAGCAGCCAACACGTCACGGTGACAACCCTGCAACGCGATTTGGAAACCGGGCAAGACCCGTTTAGTGAGTTTGCTGACGGGCAATTTGCGCTGATCACGGTGGCACGTTATTTACACCGCCCGCTATTCCCTTGGTTGCAACGCTTACTCAAACCCGGCGGCATTGTTCAGACCCCGATGAAGAACCTCACCCCAACCCCTCTCCTTGACAGGCGAGGGGCTAAGAAGCACGACTCTTTCTCCCCCTCGCCTGTCAAGGAGAGGGGGCCGGGGGGTGAGGTTCTTTCAGAGGGATGTGCACAGTTACAACCCGGCGGCATTCTGATTTACCAAACCTTTATGCAAGGCGCGGAACAGTTCGGCAGCCCGCGTAACCCCAATTTCCTGCTGAAACCGGGGGAGTTGGCACAGGTGTTTGCGCACACGGACATCCTGCTGGATACGGTGGAAACACTGGACGATGGTCGCCCAGTGTCAGCGTTTATCTGTCGGCAGGTGGCAGGCTGTCCCTAATCGTATCCAACGGTACTTCGATCAGATTCGGCACATCCAACGTGAAGGTGTTGCCCGTATTGTCAGGATCAGTGACCGGCACTTCAAAGGTAACGCTGGGGGCTGGCGCGGGTTGCGGGGCTGCCACTGGGTTATCAAGCCGTACCGGTGGCAGCTCGGTTGCCGGTATCGGCGCTGGTGTCACTGCGAGTCCTGCCGGAATGTCTACCCTTGGGCTTATCGGAATATCGGGGGAAACCCGCACTTCCACGGGGGCTGCGTTCGCGGCAGCAGCGGCAGCGGCTTCAGCGGCTTCCGGGTTTTCACCCTCCTGTTCTGGGGGAGCAACAGCAACAGGTGCTGCGGCAGGTGTAGGCGTAGCGGGTGTCGGTTCAGCCGGTTTTTCTGGTTTGACCGCGACGGCGGGGGCTGCGGGTTCAGTGCCGGGGGTGAAAATACCCATCGCTAAGGTTTCGCGGTAACGTTTTTCCAGCGCAATTTGGGCTTCGACACGGTTGTCGAGTTGGTATTTGCCAATGAGTGCTTGGCTGTCATTCAGTGCTTCGCGGGCTTTTTCGGTGTCACGTTTGCGCAAGTGGGTGCTGGCGGCTTCTTGCTGGGCATCCACGATTTTTTGCAACAGGGTTCGTGCGGCGGGGTGGTCGGGGGCTTTTTCCAGCAGCGGGTTTAGGTAGGCAATCGCGCTTTCGCTGCGGTCATCGCCGCGACTTAAGTTGCCATAGTCAATGGCTTGTTGGGCGCGTGCTAAATATTGCTGGTCATTGCCCGTACCATTGTCCGCAGCAGCGGCAGGTGCAGCCGGTGCAGCCGTATCGGGCGGCGTGGCAATAGCGGCGTTGGGTTCTGACGCTGCTGCTAGAGCTTGTTTGCGTTGGGCTTGGCTGACGGCAGCTTCCAGACTGACTTGGCGTTTCAGGCTGTCAGCGAGGGTGAATTCGGTGATCAGGCGGTCAGCGGTGCTCAGCAGTTTGCTGGCTTCATCGAGTTTGTCGGTGTTTAACAGGGTTTCCGCTTCGGCGTGTTGCTGATTGATGAGTTGTGTTAACAGGCTCTGGGTTTGGGTGTTGTCGGGGTCTAGCGCGGTGGCTTTGCGCAAATAGTCTAACGCGGCTGGGGTGTCGGGGTTGTCACTGAGCAGCTTGCCTTGCAGGATGGCATCAGCGGCTTGCGCTTGTAAGTTACGCAGGTTATTGGATGCAGTGACGTTGACAGGTGCAGCCGTAGTCTCATTGGCAGTGCTAGCAGGGGGGCGTTCGGTTGTGGCTGCCATACTTTCTTCTTGAGCAGGCGCAGGGGGAACGGCTGGTTCATTAACCAATGAAGCATCGCCAGTGCCAGGCGGCGCTATTCTGCTGCTGTTAGGCTGGGTTAATTCCAGTTCAGTGGTGCGCGGGGTGGGGGATTCTTCCGGCGCATTGCCCCAACTGGAAAGTAGCTGGTAAGTGGTCAGGGCAACCGCACTGGCAGCCACTAAGCCCGCGAGGGGTAGCAACAGCTTTTTTTGTTGCTTGCGTTGCAGGGTGTTCAGGAAGGCTGTGGGGGATTTTTGCCGTGCGCCACGTTTCAGGTTTAACCCTTGTTGCAACACTGCCCAAGTATCGGGGCGTAGTTTACGGATGCTGCTGGGGGCTGAGTGGCGCACGGTGGCTTCCAAAGTACTGTGTTTGCCAAAAGGGGCGCTGCCTTGCAGGAGATGGTAAGCCAAGCACGCGATTGAGAAGGTATCGTCTTCGGGGGTTGGGGTGTCGCCGAGTAACACTTCGGGGCTGATGTAACCCGAATGCAGGGTGTGGCGGGTGCGTTCGCTGGCGGTATTTTTGTAACTCATCCGCAGGGCTGCTGCGACCGGTGCGGTCAGTAAACAGGGGGATTTGTCATTGAGCAAGATCGCATTCGGTTCCAAGTACCCAAATACCCCGTCGGGGCGTTGGCTGGCAAGCAGGTGGCTGATGCCGTCCAGTAATTCGAGCACTTCGGGTAAAGGCATTCCCCGGTCATCCAGTTCGATGAGGCGTTCGGATAATAACATGCCGCCAATATTGCGCATCACCAGCCAGCGCGTGCCATCAGCACTTTTGCCATCGTCGGTGATGTGTGGCATACCGAGGGCTGGTTTTTGATACGAGGGTAATACATGCCCGAAAACTTGTTCAAACACCGGGTCTTGTGCCAAGGCAGGCAACAGGGTGAACGCTAATACATTGGCTTGTTCACCATTGCCTTGCAGTTGTTTGAGGTCTTGCGCCCAATACAATTTGCCTAGCGCCGTATCCGCCATGCACCGCCGCAGGGCATAACGCTCCTGAAGGATGGGCAAAGATTGCGTGGTATTGGCATCCACAGAGGGTTGGTTTGAAAATGGCATAATGCAAAAGCTCCCGCGAATCACCGCCGGTTATTCCAGAAATCCGGCGATTATAAAGGATTACTTCGCTTTGAGCACATCTTCATGGAATAACTGCCCAACGGCTTCCAAGGCAATCAGTTCATCGGCGTCCCCGGTGATGCTTGCCACCATGTGCGGCGGCACGAATGCACCCGCGCCCAGCGCTTTGGGGGCGACGATTTGTTGCGCTGCTTGTAACTCTGGGGCAATCGCAGCCCGCAAGGCTTCATACGATTCATAATTGCGCCGCACTTTGGCCACCAGCGTATCAAACAGCATCACCAGTGGGGGTGGCGGCGGATTACTGCGGCTAAAACCCATTGAGTGGAAAATGCCCGGTTTTAACCACAACAGCAATTCGGCTTGCGCGTTGGAGACTTCCCATGTTTCGCGTCCTTTACGTGGGATAGCGGTTTTGATGAAATGCTCGATCATGTCTGCCACATCCCACGGGCGGAAAACTAGCCCATCACCTGCCAAGGGTCTGCCGGGAAGGCGATCTTTGAGCGCTGCGAGCCAAGCGGGGGCGGGTTCTAGGTCAACCAAACGGTTTTGTTCGGTATTTTGCATAAAGCCATCCGTGCCATTGCCGTAGTAGTCTAAATATTTGCCATTGCGCCAAAACGCTTCCCCTTCATTGAGCATGGTGCTGACTTTTGCCCATTTATCTGCCCCAAACAGGGCGCTGACGCTGGCTTGGTTGAGCGGGGCATTTAAACCGAGATTCAGGGCGAGGTGCATTCCCGCTTCGGAGCAATACACTTGTTCGGCTTGGCTGTGCAAGGTGGCAAGTGCGTTGCGGCTGCCCAGTACAGCATTCAGCACATTGCTGCCAAATTCCATCACCTTGGCATAGCTATTGGTCATTAGGTTGTCATTGCCATTGTAATCGGGCGGGAATTTAGTCACTTTCTGCAAGAGCATTGACCAAGTGCGCACATTATTGACGTAAGCGCGTTGTTCCGCCGGGGAAATATCGCCCAGAAAGCGGATGCGCCACAACAGGGCAGGGTAATCTTTCGGGTTAACATGCCCCGCTGAATGTTGGTTGGCGTAGCTGCGCGGGCTGTCGGTCGCCACCATGCCGCTTACAACCCCGATGTAATTGCGGATGTGGGTAATGCTGAATTTGAGCATTTCCAGACCCTTTTCCTCATCGTGGAACACGGATTGCACAATGTGGCGATTGCCGGGGTTATGGTGTGAGGAGCCTAAATACCATTCGCCGGGCTGGATAAAACGCAACAGGTCGCGTTGCTTGGTTTTCCAGACATTCTGGTAGGCAATCAGGCGCAAGTCCTTATCGCTGTGGATGTGGGTGGGGACTTCCTCCCATTTGCCGCCGACTTCGATGAGTTTGGTGACGAGGCTACGCTCGGTTTTTAAGGTGGGATCCTTCCACAAGGTTTGCGCAGTCGCGGGGTTGATGGTGTAGGCGGAAGCGGGTAGGGGGCGGTCGTAACGGGCTTGCGGATTTTGTGTGTACCAAGCATTCGCTTGTGCCAAAGTTTGGTCGGCGAGTCGTGACATAAATTTTCCCTCGTGTTGTTGCCCTATCTGCTAAGTATAGTGCAGCATTTCAGCATGAGGGTTGCCAGCGGAAACGTTTTAGCGCAATTTTGCCATTGGCATCAAATTCCACGCCCTCGGCTTCGAGCAAGTGGCGTTGGTGCAAATCCCCACCGGGGTAAGCTCGCCCTAAACTGATTTTGCCTTGCGCATTAATGACCCGTTGCCAAGGCACATCCGAAAATTCCGGCAGGGCGTGCAGGGCATAACCCACCAAACGCGCATGACCCGGCAAGCCTGCCAGCACCGCCACATCGCCGTAAGTGGCGACATAGCCGGGGGGAATTTGCCTGACCACGGCATAAATGCGTTGGTGTTTGCTCAGGCGGCAACCTCAAGGGTGTCATACTGTTCGAGGGCATGAACCAATTGCGGAATTTGTGACAGCGCGGGTGCGCCATCCATCAGCAGGGCAATTGGCATCACCTCGAAGATTTCTTCTGGGCTTGCGCCAAATTCGCGGGCAGCTTTGACGTGCATGTCAATCAGCCGGGCATCTTGTTGCACCAAAGCAATGCCTAAGCCGACCAATTCGCGGCAACGGCGATCAATGCAGCCTTTGCTGAGAGAAAATTCGCGCCATGAATCGACCCAAGCTTTCCAGAGTTCGGTGTTGTGGTGTTCCGGGCTGGCTTGCGAATAAAGTGCCACGCGGCGGACTTGCAGCATCTCGGTATCGGTTGCACCGAGTTTGAGAGCGGCTTCGGTGTGAATGGCGATGCAGCGATGGCAGTCTTTAGCGAGGGCAATGCCTAGTGTAATCAACTCTTTATGCTTGCGATCCAGTGCGCCTTTTTTGGTGCTTTCTTGCGAAAGTTCGCCAATAATTTCCAAAAATTCGCCCAGCCCGTAAGTGCGTGCTCGTTTGAGTGATGCGATGAAGTCGGTATCTACCATTGTCAGTTATCCTTTTTGTTGCAGTGCAAAACAAACTGTACCACAGAACGCCCTGTGTGCATCCGCTTGTCTGCTAAGCGTCATGAAAGTTTCAAACTAACAGCAAGTAGTGTGCCAACGTGTGACGCGGGTAGCGAACCTCCCCCAGCGGTGGGGAGGTTCTGGGGAGATTATTCGACGATAGAAACTTTGTTCATTAGAATCGGTTGTACCGGCACGTCACCGTGCGGACCGAAATTACCCGTTTTGACGCCAACAATCGCGTCAACCACATCCATGCCTTCGACAACTTTACCGAAGACCGCGTAGCCCCAGCCTTGTGCGGTTTCAGAACGGAAGTTCAGGAAATCGTTGTTGCTGACATTGATGAAGAATTGTGAAGAAGCGGAATGCGGGTCGTTAGTACGCGCCATTGCCACTGTGCCACGGTCATTTTTCAAGCCATTGTTGGCTTCGTTTTTGACAGGTGGGCGCTTGTCCGCTTTTTCTTTCATGGTTTCGTTCATGCCGCCGCCTTGCACCATGAAGCCGGGAATGACGCGGTGGAAAATAGTCCCTTCGTAAAAACCTTCTTTGACATAAGCCAGAATGTTTTCAACCGTTTTAGGTGCAGCGGCGGCATCCAGTTCGATTTTGATGTTGCCTTTGGTGGTTTCAATCAGAATAGTAGACATTTTATCTCCAGAAGTGGGTGTTGCTGCGGCTTTTTCCTCGGCATTACAGCCCAAAGTGGCAAAGCTCAGTAACATGGCAAAAATAGTAATAAAAAAACGTTTCATGCGGTTGCCCCGTGTTGTTGTTGATAATCAAGCGATGCGCATAATACCGCGCACCGCCTGATTTTTCCAACGTGATAACGGGTAATTGTTCACATCCCGATGAAGAACCTCACCCCCCGCCCCCCTCTCCTTGACAGGCGAGGGGGGAGAAAGAGTGACGTTTCTTAGTCCCTCTCCTGTCAAGGAGAGGGGTTGGGGTGAGGTTCTTTTATGGCAGTTCAACTTTGGGGGCAGGTTGCCAGCCCGCCTGACGGTGTTCGACGATCACGGTGGTGTAAACGCCGCCGCGTACATTCCACACCCCTGTCAGGCGCATAAAGCGCGGTTCAGTGGCGGCGACCAAATCTTCCAGAATTTTGTTCGTGACGGCTTCGTGGAACGCGCCTTCTTCGCGGTAACTCCACATGTACAATTTGAGGGATTTCAGCTCAACGCACTTTGCATCAGGGACGTATTCGATTTTGAATTGCGCGAAATCCGGCTGCCCAGTTTTGGGGCAAATGCAGGTGAATTCGGGCAAATCAATGCGAATGGTGTAATCGCGTTGTGGGTTAGGGTTGGGGAAGGTGTCGAGTTCTTTGCTGGGGCGTGTGGACATGGTTGCTCCTAAGGTATCCCGATGAACAGTCGGGTGGATGTTGAAAACGCGCTGGTTTTATATCATGCTTGCGCGTTTGTCCATTACCACGCCCATAAATTAGGAAAAGAAGTGCGCCTTAGCAAAATTCGCATCGCCGGATTCAAAAGTTTCGTTGACCCTGTGACGCTGGATTTACGCAGCAATCTCACCGGTATTCTCGGCCCCAATGGGTGTGGCAAGTCCAACACCATTGATGCCGTGCGCTGGGTAATGGGCGAATCGTCTGCCAAGCATTTGCGTGGTGCGTCAATGGAAGATGTCATTTTCAACGGCTCGTCTTCACGCAAACCGATTGGCTTAGCCTCAGTCGAACTGGTTTTTGACAATAGTGATGGCACACTGGGCGGCGAATACGCCAATTACGCAGAAATTTCAATCAAACGCCACGTCAGCCGCGACGGGGATTCCAAATACTTCCTCAATGGCGCGAAATGCCGTCGCCGCGATATTACCGATATTTTCCTCGGTACAGGTTTAGGGCCACGCAGTTACGCGATTATTGAACAGGGCATGATTTCACGCCTTATTGAAGCCAAACCCGAAGAATTGCGCCATACCCTCGAAGAAGCCGCCGGGATTTCACGTTACAAGGAACGCCGCCGCGAAACCGAAACCCGCATGGCGCACACCCGCGAAAACCTCGAACGCCTCAGCGACTTGCGTGACGAACTCGAAAAACAATTGGAACGCCTCGACAAACAAGCCAAAGCCGCGCAACGTTTCCGCGACTTGCGTGACCAAGAGCGCCAACTCGAAGCCAGCGCCTTATTACTGCAATGGCAACACCTGCAAGCGGATAGTGCGCAACGCCTGCGCGAACTGAGTCAACTTTCCAATACGTACCAAGCACACCTCACCCAGATGCAGCATCTGGAAACCCTCCTTATCGACTTGCGCGAACGTTACACCGACGCCAACGAAACCCTGAACGCGGTACAGGGCGAGTATTACCAAGCCGGATCGGAAATCGCCCGCATCGAACAAAACATCCAGCACCAGCGTGACATTGAACGCCGCCAGCAGGATGCCTTGCGTCATGCCGAACAAAGCATTGCCGAAACCTTGCGCCATGCCGCTGAAGACCGCACCAAACTTAGCGTGAGTGAAACAGCGCTTGCCGACCTTATCCCGCGTGAAGACGATCTCAGTATGCAACTGGCGTTAGCAGAGGAACGCCTTGCCGAAGCCGAAGCGCAACTCAACGACTGGCAGGAACACTGGCACACGTTGCAACAACGCATTGCCGACCCCACCCGTCAAGCGCAAGTCGAAAAAGCCCGCATCGAACAACTCGAACGCCAACTGAGCCAAACCAGCCAGCGCCTAGAGCGCTTGCAGCAAGAAGCCAACAACCTTGCGCCCCAACGTTTTGTCGACGACTTACAACTGCTGGAAGCACAACGCGAAGCGGCTGCCGAAGAGCTTGCACTGGCGGAGGATCAGCTTGCCAGCCTTAGCGCCACGCTCAGCCAGCAACAGCAAGCACAACGCAACCTGAACAGCCAGCTCGACGCGCAACGTTCCCGCCGCCAATCCCTGCAAGGGCGCTTGGCTTCGCTGGAAACCCTGCAACAATCCGGCTTAGACAAAACCAATAAGGCACGCCAACAATGGCTCAAAGAACACGATTTGGACACCGCTCCCCGGATTGCCGAAATCCTCAAGGTCGAAGCCGGTTGGGAAAGCGCGTTTGAAACCGTGTTAGGGGAGGATTTGGATGCTATATGCATTCAAGGGGCGAGGGGAACGGAGGTGTTCCCCAAAATCGGAATAACGTTACTAAACATCGCAGCACCTCTTGCTCCCTCGCCCCTTGAGGGAGAGGGCTGGGGTGAGGGGTCTCTTGCCCACAAACTCCACGCACCTACCGCCGCGCGTAGCCTCGTCACCGGCATTCATTGTGCTGAGACCTTGCACGAAGCCTTATCCAAACGCCACAGCCTTGCGCCCGGTGAAAGCATTATCACCCGCGATGGCGTGTGGTTAGGCACGAACTGGTTGCGGAGTCGCCGCCAAGACGAAACCAACGGCGGTATCTTGCAACGTCAGCAAGAGATTGACAGCCTGCGTGAACAGATCGAACAGTTGGAAACCACACTCAGCGACTGGCAAACCAACGCCGACACCTTGCGCACCCGCATTAACACGCTCGAACAGCAGCGCCAGCAAACACAAGCCGATGTCAACCGCTTGCACCGCAGCGAATCCGAACAGCGTAACCGTTTGCACACCCTGCAACAGCGCATCGACCAGCTCAGCCAGCGTCGCCAGCAAATTGACAGTGAATGCACCGAACTCGCCAGCCAGCAACAGCAGCAAACTGCCGAACACGAACTCGCTGCCACCCAACGCAACGCAGCCCTGACTTTGCTTGAAACCTTGCAAACCGAACGCGACCAGCTTGCGACCACCCGCGAAGACTGGCAACACGCCGTCGGTGAAGCACGCCGCACTCAGCGTGACCTGCAAGCGGCTCTCCAAGATGCCCGCTTGCAAATCGAAACCCATCGCACCCAACGCGACAACAGCCAGCAACAACTCAACCGCATCCACAGCCGCCTCGAATTGCTGGAACAACAACGCGAGACCTTGCTGGAACAACTGCAATTACAAGACGACCCGCTAGCGGAATTGGAAGAAGAGCGTGAACAAGCGCTCACTCAACGTGCTGACGTGGAGCAACGTTTGACCCAAGCCCGCCAACAGTTGCAAGCGCTCGAAGCCGATATTCGTCAGCAAGACAGCGCCCGCATTCAAGCCGAACGCCTTGCTGAAACCTCACGCACTGCTTTGGAAAACCGTAAGCTGGAATGGCAAAGCGTGCAGGTACGTGAACAAACGCTTGCCGAACAATTTGCCAAAACCGAGTATGACGCGGCGATTTTGCAGGCTGAATTTCCGGCAGATGCCCGTGCCGAGACCTTTTCACAGGCATTGGACAGTGTGCAACGCAGTATCCAGCGTTTAGGGGCAATCAACCTGGCCGCTATCGACGAATTCCGTGAACAACAAGAACGCAAACATTACTTGGATCAACAAAATGCGGATTTAGTCGCTGCATTAGAGACCTTAGAAACAGCCATCCGTAAAATTGACCGTGAAACCCGTGCGCGTTTCAAAGAAACCTTCGACAAAGTGAACAGCCGTTTGGGGGAAATGTTTTCACGCTTGTTTGGTGGGGGTGAATGTTATCTGGATATGACAGGCGATGATTTGCTCACTACTGGGGTGGCGATTATGGCACGCCCGCCGGGCAAGCGAATGTCGACCATTTACCTGATGTCAGGTGGTGAAAAGGCGTTAACAGCGGTAGCCTTGGTATTTGCGATTTTTGAACTGAATCCAGCCCCGTTTTGCCTGTTGGATGAGGTGGATGCGCCCCTTGATGAGGCTAATGTCGGGCGTTTCTGTGAACTGGTCAGGCAGATGTCAGAACAGGTACAATTTATATTTATTACCCACAATAAGACCACGATGGAACTTGCCGAAAATCTTATCGGTGTTACCATGCGTGAAGCGGGGGTGTCACGGCTGGTGACGGTAGACATGGCGGAAGCTGTCAAGCTGGCTAATAGCTAATGCTGGAAATAAACAAGGATTAAAGGATTTTAAATGGAACTGGTAAGTCTGATTATCATGGTGCTGGGCCTAGCGGCTCTGGTGGGTATTTACGTGATTAGCCGTATTTCCCGGCAAAACTCCCCCGCTAAGCGGGATGAAACCGTTCCCGTGCTGCGTGATGCCGATGGCAACGAGCTTTCCAGTGTTGCCGATGATGTGCCCGCCCGTGACGGTAAACGCCCCGCCGCGAATGCCCGCGATATGTCAGATGTGATGATGTCGAATGTGTCCGGCAAATCACAAGAGCCAGTCGTCACGCCGCGTGCTGCGCCTACTGCGATCTTGCCGCCGCAATTGGTTTTGTTCATTGCAGCAGATATTGAGGCAGGTTTCGGGGGTGAAGAGGTGCTGCACGCGCTGGACGATGCAGGCTTGGGGTTTGGCGAGATGGATATTTTTCACCGCTATATTCTGACAGATCAGGGCGAAACCAGTTTGTTCAGCGTGGCGAACGGGGTTAAGCCGTGGACATTAGTGCCGAATGAATTAGTGATGCAAGCCACGCCGGGGCTTTCCATGATTCTGAATTTGCCCAGCCCGATTGATGACAACGAAGCAATCAACGACTTTTTGCGTACCGCTGAGCGTTTGGCGCAATCGCTGAATGGGGTGTTGAAAGACCATAACCAACAACCGATAACGCCGGATGTGCGTTCTGATTTGCTGGCGTTGGCGGCTTGATAATGTGATGTGGGCGTTGAGATAGAGACGCAAGCTGTTGCGTCTCTACGATGGTAATGGGGATTTACCCTTTGGGTTTAGCTGCCTGTTTCTCGGCTTTCTTGGCTTGTTTAGCGGCTTTCTTCTCTGCTTTCTCGGCGGCTTTTTTCTCGCCTTTGTATGTTGAGGCATTGCTGACCTATGAAGACCGTTGGTTTTATCAGCATCCGGGAATTAATCCGTTTGCGTTAGTACGGGCAGGCTGGCAA
>JBEUIR010000044.1:0-12079 GCA_040415395.1 Candidatus Thiothrix namsaraevi | reverse complement strand
TTTGCGCAGTGGGCGCAGTCGATTGGCGATATTATGTTGTACGACTAAATAATTCTGTAGAAAAAAGCCCCAACACTGCGGGGCTTTTTTTGGAGAAGAGGATTTTACCCCGCCACCACCGGAATCGGCACAACCTTCTGCGCCGCCTTCTGGTAATGCTCCATCTTATCAAAGTTCAGGTAACGGTAAATGTCAGCCGACATGCTATCCAGCTTGTTGGCATATTCCATGTACTCTGCAACCGTTGGCAATTTACCCATAACCGCCGCCACAGATGCCAACTCAGCCGAAGCCAAGAATACATCCGTGTTAGTCCCCAAACGGTTCGGGAAGTTACGAGTGGACGTAGACACGGCAGTAGAACCTTCCTGAATCCGTGCTTGGTTGCCCATGCACAGTGAACAGCCCGGCATTTCCATCCGCGCACCCGCACGACCGTAGATGTTGTAGTAACCTTCGTCACTCAACTGGGAAGCATCCATCTTGGTCGGTGGTGCAATCCACATACGGGTTGGGATTTGCGTATTGGCAGCATCCAACAGCTTGCCCGCCGCCCGGAAGTGACCGATGTTGGTCATGCACGAACCGATGAAGACTTCATCAATCTTACGACCTGCCACTTCAGACAACAGACGCGCATCATCTGGGTCATTCGGCGCACACAGGATAGGCTCTTTGATCTCATCCATATTGATTTCGATCACTGTCGCGTATTCCGCATCCGCATCTGCTCGCAGCAAGCTAGGGTTATCCAACCATGCCTGCATGGCTTTAATACGGCGCTCAATGGTACGCACATCGCCGTAACCTTCCGCCAGCATCCACTCCAGCATTACGATGTTGGAACGCAAGTATTCCGCCACCGATGCTTCCGACAGCGCCACGGTACAACCCGCCGCCGAGCGTTCCGCCGATGCATCCGACAATTCAAACGCCTGCTCAACCGTCAACTGCTCCAACCCTTCAATTTCCAACACTGTGCCGTTGAACACGTTCTTCTTGCCCTTCTTCTCCACCGTCAGCAAACCTTCCTTGATCGCTTGGTGTGGAATGGCATGAACGAGGTCACGCAAGGTAATGCCCGGTTGCATGTTGCCGGTGAAACGTACCAACACCGATTCCGGCATATCCAACGGCATAACGCCCGTCGCCGCCGCAAACGCCACCAAACCAGAACCCGCTGGGAAGGAAATACCCATCGGGAAACGGGTATGCGAGTCACCACCCGTACCCACGGTATCCGGCAACAACATACGATTTAGCCACGAATGGATAATGCCATCACCGGGGCGCAAAGAAACACCGCCACGGGTCATAATGAAATCAGGCAGCGTGTGGTGCGTCACCACATCCACCGGTTTCGGGTAAGCAGCCGTATGGCAGAAAGACTGCATCACCAAATCCGCCGAAAAGCCCAAGCAAGCCAAATCCTTCAACTCATCACGGGTCATCGGTCCGGTGGTATCTTGTGAGCCTACCGTGGTCATTTTCGGTTCGCAGTACATACCAGGGCGTACCCCCACCATACCACAGGCTTTGCCCACCATTTTTTGCGCCAGTGTGAAACCTTTACCGGTGTCAGCAGGCTGCTCTGGGGTGCGGAACAAATCAACCGGCGGCAGACCCAGTGATTCACGCGCTTTCGCTGTCAAACCACGCCCGATGATCAGGTTGATACGACCACCCGCACGCACCTCATCCAACAATACTTGCGTTTTCAAGCTGAAGGTCGCAATGACTTCATCCGTACCGTGACGCTTAGCAACGCCTGCATACGGGTACACATCCACCACGTCGCCCATATTCATTTGGGCAACATCCATCTCAATCGGCAGCGACCCGGAATCTTCCATCGTATTGAAAAAGATTGGGGCAATTTTGCCGCCAAAGCAGTAACCGCCCACACGCTTGTTCGGAATCCCCGGCATATCATCGCCAAAGAACCACAGCACCGAGTTGGTGGCAGACTTACGTGAAGAGCCTGTACCTACCACGTCACCCACATAAGCTACCGGGAAGCCTTTCGCCTTCATCGCGTCGATTTGCTTCAAGGGGCCGACGCTGCCTTGAACTTCTGGCTCGATACCGTCACGCGCCATTTTCAGCATCGCGTTGGCATGGAGTGGGATGTCAGGGCGTGACCACGCATCTGGCGCAGGAGACAGGTCATCCGTATTGGTTTCACCAGTCACTTTGAAGACAGTAACGGTGATTTTCTCAGCCACTTCAGGCTTGGAAGTGAACCATTCACCTGCTGCCCAAGATTCCATGACTTTTTGTGCAGACGCATTACCCGCTTGCGCTTTGGCTTCCACGTCGTGGAATGCGTCAAACATCAGCAGCGTGTGTGACAAAGCGGTAGCCGCTGCGTCAGCCGTGGCAGGCACATCCAGCGCGGCAATCAACGGCTGTACATTGTAACCACCCAACATCATGCCGAGAACTTCGACCGCACGCACCGGGCTAATCAATGCACAAGCCGTTTCACCCGTCACGATGGCAGCAAGGAAACCGGCTTTCACATAAGCGGCTTCGTCGACACCCGCCGGAACACGGTTTTCCAGCAAATCAACCAGAAAGGCTTCTTCGCCCGCAGGAGGGTTTTTCAGCAACTCGACCAGTGCAGCGGTTTGAGCCGCATCCAATGGCTTGGGCGGAATGCCTTGAGCGGCGCGTTCGGCAACGTGTTGGCGATATTCTTGCAACATTCAATCAATCTCCTCAAAACAACAAAACTTATCTTTCATCCACGGGAACATATTCGCGGCGTTCTGCACCCACGTACAACTGGCGTGGACGACCGATGCGCGACTCCTCATCACCCATCATTTCATCCCACTGTGAAATCCAGCCGATGGTACGTGCCAGCGCGAACATCACCGTAAACATGCTGACCGGAATCCCCATGCTCAGGAAAATGATACCGGAATAGAAATCGACATTCGGGTACAGGTTACGCGCCTTGAAATACTCATCGTTCAATGCCACCTGTTCCAGCTCGCGTGCAATCGCAAACAGTTTTTGGTTCGGGTCATTGGCGGGCAAGTTATCCAGAATTTTGTTTGCCAATTCGCGGATAATCCGTGCACGCGGATCATAGTTTTTATACACACGATGCCCGAAACCCATTAAACGGAAACGGTCATTTTTGTCTTTGGCGCGTTCCACCCAATGCGACAAGGGCAAACCAGACTTTTCCATGTCACGCAACATGGTAATTACCGCTTCGTTCGCCCCACCATGCGCAGGCCCCCACAAGGATGCAATCCCCGCCGCCACGGCTGCAAACGGGTTCGCTTCCGAACTGCCCGCCAAACGCACGGTTGAGGTTGAGGCATTTTGCTCATGGTCGGCGTGCAAAATCATAATGACTTCCAAGGCTTTCACATGCAACGGGTCAGGCGTGTACGGTTCAGTCGGCACGGAGAACATCAGGTGCAAGAAATCTTCCGCATACGACAATCTATTGCACGGGTAGACAAACGGCAAGCCCACGGAATAACGGTAGCTCCATGCCGCAATCGTCGGCATTTTTGCAATCAAACGGTGTGCAGAACGCTTACGCTGTTCAGGGTCATGAATATTCATGTCATCGTGGTAGAACGCAGACAACGCCCCCACGACCCCAACCACGGTTGCCATCGGATGCGCATCGCGACGGAAACCCCGGAAGAAATACTGTACCTGATCATGCAACATGGTGTGGCGCGAAATCATGTACTCAAAATCTGCTAACTCTTGCTTGTTCGGCAAGGTTTTATTCAACAGCAAATAGCAGACTTCCAAAAAGCTGCTGTGTTCTGCCAATTGCTCAATCGGATAACCACGGTAGAGCAGCGTGCCTGCATCCCCATCCAAATACGTAATTTCACTGGAACAACTAGCGGTCGACATGAAACCGGGGTCGTAAGTGAAATACCCCAGTTCCTTGTACAGTTTACGGATGTCAATGGTTTTGACCCCGATGCTAGGCTGAAGCACATCCAACTCGACTTGTTTGCCAGTGGTGTTATCAGTAATGGTGACAGTTTGTTTGGTCATGCAGGCACTCCAAAAAATTAACGAAAACTTATCCTTGCAGGGCTGCGAATGCAGCAGCGACACCTTTCCCTAGTTCAGCCGGAGACTGAACAGTATACACGCCCGCATGTTGCAGTGCAGCATACTTTTCCTGCGCTGTGCCTTTCCCGCCTGCAATAATCGCACCAGCATGACCCATGCGCTTACCCTTAGGTGCGGTAACGCCTGCAATGTAGGAAACCACTGGCTTGGTGACATTGGCTTTAATGAATTCCGCCGCTTCTTCTTCCGCTGAACCGCCGATTTCGCCGCACATCAAAATGACTTCGGTTTGCGGGTCAGCTTGGAACAAGGTCAGTGCATCAATGAAGCTCGTGCCCGGAATCGGGTCGCCACCAATACCGATACAGGTGCTTTGACCCCATTCGTTGGTTTGCTTGACCGCTTCGTAAGTCAGCGTGCCAGAACGTGACACGATACCGACACTGCCCGGTTTATGGATGTGACCCGGCATAATGCCGATTTTGCATTCGCCCGGTGTAATAATGCCGGGGCAGTTGGGGCCAATCAGACGCACACCAAGGCTATCCACCACCACTTTCGCATCCAGCATATCCAGTGCCGGAATGCCTTCGGTAATGCACACGATCAGCTTGATACCCGCGTAGGCCGCTTCAATAATCGAATCTTTGCAGAATGCTGCCGGAACGTAGATCACGCTGGCATCCGCGCCGGTCGCTTCCACCGCTTCGCGCACGGTATTGAACACCGGCAAACCTAAATGCGTGGTGCCGCCTTTGCCCGGTGTAATCCCGCCGACCATATGGGTGCCGTAAGCAATCGCTTGTTCGGAATGGAAAGTTCCTTGCTTGCCGGTGAAACCTTGGCAGATGACTTTGGTGTCTTTATTGATTAATACGCTCATGCGGCATCTCCTACGGCAGCAACGATTTTACGGGCAGCATCGCCAAGATCGCTTGCAGCAATCACAGCCAAGCCGCTATTAGTCAGCAATTCAGCACCTTTTTCGGCATTATTGCCTTCCAAACGCACTACAACAGGGACAGAAACGTTAACTTCTTGCACCGCTTTGATGATCCCTTCGGCAATCAAATCGCAACGCACAATGCCACCGAAGATATTAATCAGAATGCCTTTAACCGCAGCGTCGGACAAAATGATCTTGAAAGCTGCCGCTACCCGCTCAGCCGTTGCGCCACCGCCTACGTCGAGGAAGTTAGCCGGTTGACCGCCGGACAGTTTGATAATGTCCATCGTCGCCATTGCCAAGCCTGCGCCGTTGACCATGCAACCGATATTGCCTTCGAGGGCGACGTAGTTCAGTTCCCACTCGTCAGCTTCCAGTTCACGCGCATCTTCCTGGGATTTGTCACGCATCGCTACCAGTTCAGGCTGGCGGTAGAGCGCGTTGCTGTCCACATTCACTTTGCCATCGAGACACAACAAGTTGCCTTCAGCGGTGACTACCAGCGGGTTGATTTCGACCAGAGACAGGTCTTTTTCCTTGAACATTTTGCCCAAGCCGATCAGCAATTTGGTGAATTGTGCAATTTGTGTGCCTTGCAAGCCTAAACCGAAGGCGAGTTCACGACCTTGGTACGGCATGACACCAACCAGCGGGTCAACCTGCACTTTGAGGATTTTTTCCGGGGTTTCGTGCGCAACCTTCTCGATTTCCATGCCGCCTTCGGTGGAAGCCATGATCACGATACGGCGGCTAGAACGATCCAGCACTGCGCCGAGGTACAGTTCGCGGGCGATATTGCAGGTTTCTTCCACCAAAATGGTATTGACGGGTTGACCATGTTTGTCGGTCTGATACGTGACTAGGTTTGTACCCAGCAAGCTGGCTGCAAAGGTGGCTGCATCAGCCGGGGTCTTAACCAGTTTCACACCACCGGCTTTACCGCGTCCACCCGCGTGGACTTGCGCCTTGACCACTACTGTCGCCGTGCTTAAAGAAGCCGCTGCTGCTTCGGCTTCCGCCGCAGTTGAAGCGATTTTGCCAGTAGGCACAGGCATACCGTATTGGCTAAAAACCGCTTTGGCCTGATATTCGTGTAAATTCATCCTCAGTTTTCCTTTGGTAGTTCACCGCGAAAACGCGGGTTATCATCGTACAAACGCCACGTATCTGCGTGTAGCAGACCGTGGCGTTAAAGCGTAGGGGTTAACGGTGTGGCTTACTTACGCTTTTTGCCAACGGCATGTAATGCCCGCCCATCCACAGCCAGCATGGCTTCGTGTATTGCTTCGGAAACGGTCGGGTGCGCAAACGTCATGCGAGCCAAATCTTCTGCCGAACATTCGGTTTCCATCGCAATCACTGCCTGACCAACCAGTTCGGAAGCCAATGGCCCCACAAAATGCACGCCCAGAATCCGGTCAGTTTTGGCATCTGCCAGCACTTTCACCAAACCGTCGGCTTGATCCATCGCTTTGGCGCGACCGTTGGCGGCAAACGGGAAGCTGCCGGTGTTATACGCAACACCAGCGGCTTTCAATTCAGCTTCAGTCTTGCCGACCCACGCGATTTCCGGGTGCGTGTAAATGACCCACGGAATCGCATCGTAATTGATATGCGGCTTTTGACCGGCAATCTGTTCGGCAACCAGCACACCCTCTTCCGAGGCTTTGTGTGCCAGCATTGGTCCGACGATGCAGTCGCCAATCGCGTAAACACCCGGCACGGCGGTTTGCAGATGCGCATCAACCACGACGCGACCGCGATCATCCAATTGCACACCGCAATCGTCCGCGAATGCGCCAGCGGTATTGGACTTGCGCCCAACGGCGACGATCAAACGGTCAACGACCAGCGTTTGCTCACCTTTCGGGTCGTTGTAGGTCACGGTTACACCGTTATCGCTCACATCGACCTTGGCAACTTTAGAGCTAAGGCGGATGTCCAGCCCTTGCTTCTTGAATTGCATCTGCGCGGATTTAGCCACATCACGGTCAGCCGCACCGAGGAAATCGTCCATCGCTTCGATAACCACCACTTCGGAACCGAGCCTGCGCCACACGCTGCCCATTTCCAAACCGATCACGCCTGCACCGATCACGCCAAGTTTGCCGGGAGTAGTTTCCCAATCCAGCGCACCGGCAGAATCCACAATACGTGTATCCAGCCACTTGGCAATCGGCAATTCAATCGGGGTAGAACCTACCGCGATGATTACATTGTCAGCCGCAGCCGTTGAAACCGTGCCGTCATGCGCAGTCACTTCGACTTGCTTGCCAGCCAGCAACTTGCCACGACCTTGCAACCAGGTAATACCGTTGGCTTTGAACAATTGCTCAATACCGCCGGTCAGTTGGCTAACGATTTTGTCCTTGCGGGCAATCATCTTGCTCACGTCAATCTGCAAACCATCAACCGTAATGCCGTGGTCGGCATTGTGTTTGGCGATTTCTTCGTAACGTTCGGAGCTTTCCAACAATGCTTTGGACGGGATGCAACCGACATTCAGGCAAGTGCCACCGAGGGCAGGCTTTTGCTGTTTGTTGATCCACTCTTCCACACATGCAGTTTTTAAGCCAAGTTGGGCGCAACGGATAGCAGCGACATAACCGCCGGGACCTGCCCCGACGACGATGACATCATATTTATCAGTCATGGCGTGTTACCTCACACATCCAGCACCAAGCGAACCGGATTTTCAACCAATTCCTTGATAGTTTTGAGGAAGGTAACAGCACCTTGACCGTCGACAATGCGGTGGTCGTAAGACAGAGCCACGTACATCATCGGGCGAATAACAATCTGATCATTAACAACAACTGGGCGCTTCTGGATCGCGTGCATCCCCAAGATCGCGCTTTGAGGAGGGTTGAGAATTGGGGTTGATAGTAACGACCCAAAAACGCCTCCATTGGTTATAGTGAACGTACCACCAGACAGATCGTTCATATCCAGCTTACCTTCACGGGCTTTGGCAGCGTAACCGGCAATGCCGGATTCGATGTCAGCTAAACCCATGTTTTCGGTGTTGCGCAGGATAGGCACGACCAGCCCGCGCTCAGATGACACGGCAATTCCAATATCGCAGAAGCCGTGGTAAACAACATCATTGCCATCAATCGAGGCATTGATTTCAGGGAAACGTTGCAGCGCGACAGCGGCTGCTTTGACGAACAGGGACATAAAGCCCAATTTCGCTTTGTGTTTTTTCTCGAATGCGTCTTTGTATTCGGTACGCAGATCCATCAACGGCTTCATGTCAATTTCGTTGAAGGTAGTCAGCATCGCGGTAGATTGCTTGGCGTACATCAGGCGTTCGGCGATGCGGGCGCGGAGGCGGGTCATCGGCACGCGCTGTTCCATGCGAGCACCCGCTGTAGGAGCTTGCCCTGCAAGCGATTCTTTCGGTGCTGCGGGTTTTGGTGTCGGGGAATCGCCAGCAGGGCTGGCTCCTACAGAAGAAGCAGGCTTCGCGGCAACAGCGGCTTGCACGTCTTCTTTGAGGATACGACCTTGCTTGCCAGAGCCGTCAACGTCAGCAGCAGAAAGGTTATTTTCTGCCATCAGCTTACGCGCAGCAGGCGCAGTTTGTGGTTCGCTAGCGGGAATCTCTTGCTCCTTCACCCCTTGCGGGGGAAGGCTGGGATGGGGGGTAGTGGAGGCAACGCCGCCAATCGTCATACGACCCAGCAATTGGCTACTGGTAACGGTAGCACCCGCTTGTTGAACAATTTCGGTGAGAACACCATCAGCAGGAGCAGGTACTTCCAGTACTACCTTGTCGGTTTCGATTTCAACCAGTACTTCGTCTTGTTTGACACTATCACCGACTTTTTTACTCCATGTTACCACGGTAGCATCGGCGACGGATTCCGGCAGTACCGGGGTCAGAATCTCACTGCTCATCTGCACACATCCTCTTTGGTAGGGTATTGATTGGCATCTCTATGATGCTTTTTTGCTGATCTTGTAAATTGTCGACATTATAGGGTTTTTTATGCCAAAAGTCAAGCATACTAGGCTTATATTGTCGACATAAAAACAAAAGACCCCGTAGGGTCTTTTGCTGAGTGTCACTTAAGGGAGGAAATTTACTCGCCTTCGCCCACCGCTTTCATGCTCAAGCGCATCCGACCCTGACGGTCGATCTCGATGACTTTTACTTTAACCACATCGCCTTCTTTGACGAAATCGGTAACACGCTCGACACGCTCATCGCTGATTTGTGAAATATGCAGCAAACCGTCTTTGCCCGGCAGAATGGTGACAAATGCACCGAAGTCCATCAGACGCACGACTTTGCCCGTGTAAACCTTATTCAGTTCGACTTCGGCAGTAATCGCTTCGATCATATTACGGGCTTCGTAAGCAGCTTTGGCATCAATTGCCGCAATTTTGATGAAACCTTCGTCATTGATGTCAACGCTTGCGCCGGTCGCAGCGGTGATACCACGGATGGTTTCACCACCTTTACCGATAACTTCGCGGATTTTGTCCGGGTTGATTTTCATGGTGACATAACGCGGTGCGTATTCGGACACTTCATCACGCGGCGCTTCCAGACCTTTCGCCATTTCACCCAAGATGTACAAGCGACCCGCTTTGGCTTGCACCAACGCTTGCTGCATAATTTCTTTGGTAATGCCGGTGATCTTGATGTCCATTTGCAGCGCAGTGATGCCGTCAGCAGAACCCGCCACTTTAAAGTCCATATCGCCGAGGTGATCTTCGTCACCGAGGATGTCGGACAATACCGCGAAACGCTCGCCTTCCTTGATCAAGCCCATCGCGATACCCGCAACCGGTGCTTTTAACGGTACGCCCGCGTCCATCATTGCCAAGGAACTGCCGCACACACTCGCCATGGAGCTAGAGCCGTTGGATTCGGTGATTTCGGACACACAACGGATGGTGTAGGGAAAATCATCGAGACTTGGCACCACCGCTTTAACGCCGCGCTTTGCCAAACGCCCGTGACCGATTTCACGACGCTTAGGGGAGCCGAAACGCCCAGTTTCACCCACACTGAATGGCGGGAAGTTGTAATTGAACAGGAAGTTATCTTTGTATTCACCGGTAATCGCATCAATCACTTGGGCATCGCGCTCAGTACCCAGTGTGGTGACAACCAATGCCTGTGTTTCGCCACGAGTGAACAGTGCAGAGCCGTGAGTACGTGGCAATACGCCGACGCGCACGGTAATTTTACGCACCGCATCCAGTGCACGACCGTCGATACGTGGCTTGCCATCGAGGATACTGCCCCGCACGACTTTTTTCTCAGCGTTTTTGAATTCGCCTTTGATTTCGTCTGCGCTGAAGCCTGCTTCGCCTTCTTGCGCTGCCAGCTTTTCAACCAAGGCATTTTGCACTTCATGGATGCGGCCATAACGCGCTTGCTTGTCAGCAATCTGGAAGGCTTCAACCAAATCCGCAGAACAAGCTGCTTCTACGGCGTCTGCCAACGCCGTGTTGGCTACCGGTGCAGACCAATCCCATGCTGGGGTTGCCACTTCTGCTGCCAATTCTTTGATGGCAGTAATAGCGACTTGCATTTGTTCGTGACCGAACATCACCGCGCCCAACATAACGTCTTCACTGAGTTCTTTTGCTTCAGATTCAACCATCAGCACGGCACAATCAGTACCCGCAATCACCAGATCCAAATCCGACGTGAGCAAGTCTTCTTTGGAGGGGTTCAGCAAATAGCCACCGTCACGGTAGCCCACGCGAGCTGCACCGATAGGGCCTTGGAATGGCATACCGGAAAGTGCCATGACCGCTGAAGCACCCAGCAATGCGGGGATGTCCGCACTGACGGATGGGTTCATGGAAACCACGGTAGCAATCAATTGCACTTCGTGCGTGAAACCTTCCGGGAACAGTGGGCGCAATGGGCGGTCGATCAAACGTGCAACCAGCGTTTCTTCTTCGGTAGCACGCGCTTCACGTTTGAAAAAACCACCGGGAATACGACCGGCTGCGTAGAACTTTTCCTGATAATCAACCGTCATCGGGAAAAAGTCGCGCCCCGGAACGGTTTCTTTGCTGCCAACCACTGTAACCAACACGCTGGTGTCGTCCATCGTGATCATGACGGCGGCGGTGGCTTGTTTGGCGATTTCGCCCGTTTCGATAGTGACGGTGTTATTGCCGTATTGGAAAGTCTTGGTAATTTTTGCCATGACGTTGGATGTTCCTTTAAGAAATTTTATTAAGCGAGAGGGGTCACGGGCAGGCTGTTGAAAAAGATTCGGAAGTCAACGTGATACAAACCTTTATCAACAACCTTCCTGCGTGACGAATGATAGTAAACAATCAATCCTTACATAACAAAACACCGCACAAAGGCGGTGTTTTGGAGTGGTTGCCCCGACTTAGCGGCGCAGACCCAAGCTGGAAATCAACGCTTGATAGCGGTTCAGATCCTTACGCTTCAAATAGTCCAGCAGCTTACGGCGCTGGCTGACCATTGACAACAATCCGCGACGGGAATGGTGGTCATGCTTATGGGTTGCAAAATGGTCCGTCAGATGCTGAATCCGCGCTGTTAACAACGCAACTTGCACTTCCGGGGACCCGGTATCTGTGTCTGATTGGCGGTATTGTGCAACAACACCGGCCTTAACTTCTGCACTCAGAGACATATTCGCCTAGGCTCCAGATTAATGGTTGGTAAAAAGGCGCGGATTATACACCCGCGTGGTTAGTCAGTACAGCCTTAGTTTACGCTGGCATTGCGCACTGTCGCGCCCGGCAACTCCGCACATTCACGGAAAATGCGTTTGTCGCAGTTGGCGCAGATGCGACAATCCAAGCGTCTAGTCAGGGATTTAATCGCCGCCTCCTTGCTGGAGAACACGCCCCCCTCTCCGAAGTCGGCGATAAAGTCTATCCTATCCATGAAATCGTACACTTTATTTTTTGCCCCTTGCAGGTACAAACCGCCGCCCATGGATTTGAGGCGTTTGGCTTCCTGAATCAGCATTTCCGCGCCAGCCAAGTCGATAAAATTGATGCCGATGGAATACATTTCCGAAGATGGCTACGGTATTACCGATGCTTGCCGCGAAT
>JBEUIR010000043.1:0-12127 GCA_040415395.1 Candidatus Thiothrix namsaraevi | reverse complement strand
AAAAAAAACAGACAATAACTGCCATAGCTCTAAACCAATCACAATAATCCAGAGCAACACCGACATCCCGACCGCTGCGGCGGCTATGTCCTTAATAACTTTAATTTTCTCATTGTGTTTTTCCTCAATGAAATCGCAAATGGCTTCAATGGCGCTGTTAAACAACTCAGCCATAACCACTAGCGTGGTGGCAACCAAAACCATTAGAAAATCGATCCACCCTCTGAAACCAAATGCCAACGGCAAGATAAGCGCAGAAAGTACGAGCTTGTAAGTAACACTAAAATCGTATAATACCGCATAGCGCAACCCAGAAAACACCGTCGCTATTTTTCGTAGTGGTCGATAACCCGACTCACCTGTTCCAAGAAACTTATTCTTCACTTAATTTCCTTTTTACCCAATAAAAACCACAGACCGATAGCATACCCGCAACCGATGACACAACCGACCAGCACATCACTAAACCAATGGACTTGTAGATAAGGTCGGGACGCTGCTACTACTATAATCATTATCAGTGCCGGAGCAATTAACCAAGGGCGCAAATGTTTTGGCAACATTAACCATAACGCCAAGAAAAAGGCACTGGCTTGGGTTGCATGTCCACTAGGGAAGGACATATCCGATGGCAACGTCACCAAAGCTTCAAATAATTGTGGACGGTCACGCGCGAACACAAGTTTCAGCAACCAAGTCGTCAGGCTGGCAAGCCCCAGCGTTATCGGCAGATAAAAGGCATAGCGCCACGCGCTCAGTTGTTGACGCAGGGCTAAACTCGCAGCGATTAACAAACTGAGTGGCAATAACACCCACATTGACCCTAGCCATGTGATAAGCCAGAAGAAAGTATCAAGAATAGGGGTTCTTGTTGCATTGAAAAAAGTCAGGACAGCTATGTCCCACTGGGCAATGAGCATAAGCATGTTTCGTATGCCGTTAATGATATTGCCGATAGTGTTACCCAATTCAAACATGACAACTACTAAACCTTGCTACAATCCGGTTTTAACTGCTTGGCTCATGAGGCAGGTCATCCTAACCGCGCAAGCCATTTTCGCCACCGTCGATTTGCATTGGCAACACTGGGTAATGGCGGTGTTGATCGCAGCCAGCGTGCTGGTGCTGGATGAGGCTCGCAAAGCCATTCACACCATTTACTATAGTTAATGCAAACAATAAACATATACTTTTGTTTATTAAAACAATTTTTACAATTAACTGTAGTTCATCATTCCCCTTGCTTATAGTTGCCGCATCTGACGCACCGAGGTCAGAGCAAGATTCCCTAGAGCAACTTCTGCAAGGAGAAGATGATGGCAAAGAAATACGAAGCCGGGGTGAAGGAATACCGGCAAACCTATTGGCAGCCTGATTATATTCCGTTAGATACGGATATTCTGGCGTGCTTCAAGATCACCCCGCAAGCGGGTATTGACCGTGAAGAAGCGGCTGCTGCGGTTGCGGCAGAATCTTCCACCGGTACTTGGACTACCGTATGGACAGACTTGCTGACCGACATGGATTACTACCGTGGTCGTGCGTACATGATCGAAGATGTACCGGGCGACGACACCTGCTTCTATGCCTTCATCGCTTACCCAATTGACCTGTTTGAAGAAGGTTCAGTGGTTAACGTCTTCACCTCATTGGTAGGTAACGTATTCGGCTTTAAAGCGATCCGCGCTTTGCGTCTTGAAGACGTGCGCTTCCCGATTGCTTACGTAAAAACCTGTAATGGCCCACCACACGGCATCCAGGTTGAACGTGACAAAATGAACAAATACGGCCGTCCAATGCTGGGCTGCACCATCAAGCCTAAGCTGGGTTTGTCTGCGAAGAACTACGGTCGTGCGGTATACGAATGCTTGCGCGGTGGTCTGGACTTCACCAAAGACGACGAAAACATCAACTCACAGCCATTCATGCGCTGGCGTGACCGCTTCCTGTTCGTGCAGGACGCGATTGAAACCTCAGAAGCGCAAACCGGCGAACGCAAAGGTCACTACCTGAACGTGACTGCACCTTCTCCTGAAGAAATGTATGAGCGTGCTGAATTTGCCAAAGAAATCGGCTCACCGATTATTATGCACGACTTCCTGACTGGCGGTATGACGGCTAACACCGGTCTGGCACGCTGGTGCCGTAAGAACGGCGTGTTGCTGCACATCCACCGTGCGATGCACGCGGTACTCGACCGTAACCCGCACCACGGTATCCACTTCCGCGTATTGACCAAAGCACTGCGTTTGTCTGGTGGCGACCACCTGCATACCGGTACTGTCGTGGGCAAGCTGGAAGGCGACCGCGCTTCTACACTGGGCTGGATCGACCTGTTACGTGAATCTTACGTACCAGAAGACCGTTCACGCGGCATCTTCTTCGACCAAGACTGGGGTTCAATGCCTGGTGCATTCGCGGTCGCATCCGGTGGTATCCACGTCTGGCACATGCCTGCACTGGTTAACATCTTCGGTGATGAGTCTGTTCTGCAATTCGGTGGCGGTACACTGGGTCACCCATGGGGCAACGCGGCAGGTGCTGCGGCTAACCGTGTTGCATTGGAAGCGTGCGTTGAAGCGCGTAACCGTGGTGTTGAACTGGAGCGTAACGGTAAGGAAATCCTCACCAAAGCTGCACAGTCTAGCCCTGAACTCAAGATCGCCATGGAAACATGGAAAGAAATCAAGTTCGAGTTCGACACCGTTGACAAACTTGATGTTCAGAACCGCTAATCACAGGAGTTGTAACCATGGCTGATTTTCAGGATTACAAACAAACCGTCAAGTACGAAACCTTTTCTTACTTGCCTGCGCTGACGGCAGACCAAACCCGCCAGCAAATTCAATACATCGTGTCACAGGGCTGGAACCCAGCTATCGAACACGTGGAGCCTGCCAGATCCAGTACGTATTACTGGTTTATGTGGAAGCTGCCCATGTTCGGTGAGCAAAGCGTTGACCGCATCCTGTCAGAACTCGAAGCGTGCCATCGGGAATACCCCAACCACCACGTGCGTCTGATCGGTTACGACAACTACACTCAAAGCCAAGGCACATCCTTTGTTGTGTACCGCGCTTAATGACTGACAGGGAGGAGACACCATGCCTGCACAAACTGCAAATAGCGCGGATAAAGCCCGCGAAGCAGCCGCCGCTCGTCGGCGGGCTGCTGCCCAGCGCAGTGCCGGTCAGTCACGCCCGGTAGCTGCTGTTAAGGCAGCACCTGCGGCATCCACCCGCCCCGAACCTGTACAAGCTGCCCCTGTGGCAGCTTATACAGCCCCGTCTACTCCTGTTGTTGTCATCAATGCCAGTGCGAACAAGGCGCATGAGGCGGCTGAACGCCGCCGCATCGCTGCGCAACGCGGTCAGGCGCAAGCACGGCAACGTCCTCGTCCTCAGGTAGCACCTGTGCCTTCGGCTCCCGCTTACTCCAGCAGCACTGCCTTAGATAACAGCTTTAGCAGTCTGTTTGGCAATGAGCCGGTGACAGAAGAAGCCATGGATGCCTTGTGCGAACTGGTCGACGCTGACCCGAACGCACTGGGTGTTAGTGGCAACAGTGTGCGTGCCATTTGCCGTAACCGTCGCCAACAACAGGCAACGCAAGGCAAAGCCGCCGTACCACGTCGTCCCGGCAGCCGTCCTAACGGTCGTAACCCACGCATGGGTATCGTCCCGCAAGGGCGCGATGCTGCTCGCCAGCACCGTGTACAAGCGGCACGTGGGCAACGTCCTGATGCACCAGCAGCACCACGCCCCACCGGGCGGATGCGTCCGTCACGGGTTCCCCCCAAGGTTGAGGTTGACGAGACCCTGTTGGGAAACGCAGTGACCGGCACCCAGGTAAATCGTATTACAGCTAATACGGTGACTGGGGGCGAGGCCGGTGTCTGCCGTGCGGTGACAGGAACGGAATACTTGGGTACGGATCACTTCGATACCATTTGCGGGACACGTCCTGAGCCAAATCCGCCAAAAGTGGGCTTAACGCTGACGGGTGGTGGATTAGCAGTTTCCGGTACGGAAGTGGGGCGTTCTAGCAAGGTAACGGGCGATGAAAATGGCAGTTGCCGTGCAGTGACGGGTACAGAGTACTTAGGACTTGAGCAGTTTTCGGATTTTTGTGAAAACAAAGGTCTGACCACTCGCGCTCCTAAGGTCGTAGCGGGTACTACCGAGCGCAAGAAAATGACCGTCACGGGTGTGGATGAAGCACGCCTGCAACCTGTCACCGGCAATGAGTCGGGTGCAGGGCGCAGCATCACGGGGTCGCAATACTCCGATGCGGGGGCGGCACGCCTGACGATCAATGGCCCACAGAAAGTTGCGCTAACTCACACCGTTGCCGGTCGTGAAGTGACGGGGACAGAGGTGGGGCGTTCGCTCAAGGTAACAGGTGATGAATACGGCAGTTGCCGCCCGGTAACGGGAACGGAATACGTGTCCAGCGAGCAATTCCAATCCATTTGCAACACGCAAGCACCCGCGCGTTCTGCCAAGGTGGGAGAGGATGACAGTCAGAAAGGGCAGCGCATTACCGGTAATCTCGTCAATCGTACTGAAAAAGTAACAGGAAATGAGGCTACCGCAGTGGGTAAAGTAACCGGTTCACAATACGGCGACAGCCAAGTGCCAAGCCGTGCACCGACCAAAGTCTACCCGATGCGCACGCTGGCTGACCGTAGCCTGACGGGAAACCGGGTTGATCACAGCCCAAAGCTCACCGGTGATGATCGTGGCGGCTGCTTGCCTGTCACCGGGATGGAATACTACGGCAAGGAACATTTTGCCGGGTATTGTGCAAGCGAACCGCCACCTGCGCCCGCCAAAGTGCACGTAGGCATGACCCAGCAAGGACAAACCGTCTCCGGCATTTCGCTGATGACGTCTAGCCATGTCACGGGGAATGAATACGGGGCGAGGCAACACGTCAGTGGTACTCCTTACCTGAATGCAATTGAACCGCAACATCACCACCATGAACAGGCTCACTCTCATGAGCACGCGCATGATCACGGTGATGACTCCCACGGCTTTTGCTGTGATGAGTGCGCGGCTGACCATTTCGCGAAGGTGAAAGTTGCTCAGGCGCGGCGCATGTTGCCACCGCCTCCGGTAATGTGTCATGGCTGTGCTGACAGTGCAGTGGCAGAGGCGAAACAGGCAGCCCAACAAGCGGCAGTCGGTTTCAGCATCCAGTCACCGGCACAGGCAGCACTGGGACGGGTAACAGGCAATGCTTATGATGGTGCGGGGCGCATTACCGGCCCTGGCAATCGTGGCAACCAAGTGGTTTCCGGTACACCGGAATTCCGTTACCAGCAACCGGTAGCCGCTACGGTAGCGAGTGAACCAGCAGCAGCCGAACCGGCAGCAGCCTCACGTGTTACCGGTGCCGGACGTGATAACTCGCGTATCACGGGTGGTGACTGGGGTCGCAGCCAACGCATGACCGGTACGGAAGGACGCACTGCGCAAAACCGCAACCCGACCTTACGTGGCGCACAACAAGCCATGGCAATGGTGAGTGCTCACGCTAATAAGGCGTTGGAACGTCCTGAAGTGCCGCCTATCGCTAACGTGACAGGCAGCAGCGGTAACAGTGGCAAAGGTGCGCTGATCACCGTTTCCGGTGGAGCCAGAGGTTAGGGGAGGTATAGGTGAATAACCGTCAAGCTCAACAAGCGTTACGTCTGGCAAGCCGAACTCAAGGCAAGCCGCAGGCGTTACGCAAGACAACACGCCAAGCAGCTCCGGCTGTCTTGACTGTGGAGTCGGGTGCGCGGTTAACACCTGTGGCAAGCGCGGCGGCGGTGGATTCTCACCGCCATCCGCTGGCTAACCAACACGCTAATGCACGACTGGCGCATTGTGAAGAAAGTGTCAAAGGGCGTTTTGAAGCTATCGTCCCTGCCTTGCAAGCCATTGCCGGTTTGCATTTGGGGGCTGGTTTCAGCGCACAGGCACAAGCGATTGCTGAAGCCCAACTGGGCTACCGCTTGCCGGATGGCATCCTCAACGATGCGTGGATCAGCGGAGTGGATAACAAAGCCCTGTATGCGTATTGCACGTTTCAGGCATTGAAATTGGCAACCGAACAGTTTGCCAACGATTTACGCCAACAGGTGGAAGCGGTGCAGGATACTCGCAACTTCTTCCTCGACTGCGGCTTTCACGCGGTGGACATCAGCCCTTGTGCCGATGGTCGCCTCAAAGGTCTGATGCGCTACATTTTGCGTCTGCCTTTGACCTCGTTTACCCGGCGCAAGGCGTATGCCGGGGCATTATTCGATGTGGAAACGGACGTGCGCCACTGGATGGCAACCGAATTACGCCGTTTCCGCGAAGGTGTGCCAACCACCGTCGATGCAGGGACTCGTTACCTGAAAATCGCGGTGTATCACACCAGTAGCAGTTCCCCCTGCCATGAGGGATGTGCTGCCCACGGGAGTAACGACCATCAAGCAGTGGCAGCGGCACTGGATCGCTTAAACCAGTTCCGTCAGGCTATTGAGAATTCGTTCTGTTGTGGTGCGAGTACGGATATTTTGTTGATTGGGGTGGATACCGACACCGATGCCATCCGGGTACATATCCCTGACGGCGCAGGCGAGCTTTCCCCGCAACGCTTTGTGGATAATAAGATACTGTTCCATGCCACGCTGGGTTTGTCGGCAGATCAAGCCGGTTTGGCAGTACACGAGGCGGTCGAAGCAGCCGTTAACCAGCATGGCTGGGGAACCGGCAAAGGTGCGCCTCACGACGGGATGCGACGGCTGGTGACAAACTTGCTGATCAATAACCTGTCACAGATGGATTACGTGATGGATTTGCACAACGGGCAATACGCCGACATCGGACACGCCGAACGCTACATCAGCGTTGGGGATGGCTTCGAGGAAGTGCAAATCCGCAATGTGGCGTATTACGCCCATCTGCACACGCTAGAAGAAGGCGTGGCAGACATGGATGTCGGCATCAAGATTTTCAAAGGCTTGAACGTGAATCACGGTCTGCCTGTGCCGGTAGCGATTCACTACCGTTACGATGCCGGTGTACCGGGGTCACGCGAACGCACAGTGGCGAAAGCCATGCGGGTTGCTGCTGCCATCCGTAACCGTTACGCGACGTTGGATGAACAGGGTTTGTTGCTGTGCCATCTGTCAGTGCAGGACATGCCCGCAGGTAGCCCGGTGGAAGTTGTGGAGGATGTGGCATGAAAATCATGCGCGTGGAAAAAACGCTGGTATCCACCAATCGCCTTGCCGAATTGGGGCATAAGGGCTTGTTGGTGGTACAGGAAAAAGTCGGCGGTGCGCGGCAAGTGGCAGTGGATGCCATCGGTTGTATCCCCGGTGACTGGGTGATTTGTGTGGGTTCTTCTGCCGCCCGCGAAGCCGCAGGCAGTAAGGAATACCCTTCCGACCTCACCATCGTCGGCATTATCGACCGATGGAATGGCGAATAAGGGGTAGCACATGGAAATCATGCGGGTACAGTCTGATTTGGTCGCCACCCAGCGCGTACCTGGCTTGAAGAATATGTCCTTGCGGGTTTTGGTGGACAGCAAGGGCGCTCAGAATGTGGCTTGCGATCCGGTGGGCGCACCGCCCGGAGCGTGGGTTTTCACCATCAGCGGATCAGCGGCGCGTTACGCGCTCAAGGATCCCAAGGTGCTAACGGATTTGACCATCGCCGGAATCATCGACCATTGGGAAGAATGACCGACGCGGGGTTAATTAATGACTGATTTTATTACGAGAGGATATTCAAATGGCTGAAGTAACTGGTATTGCATTAGGCATGATTGAAACACGCGGTCTGGTACCGGCTATTGAAGCCGCTGATGCCATGACCAAAGCGGCTGAAGTACGTTTAGTGGGTCGCCAATTCGTGGGCGGCGGTTACGTGACCGTACTGGTACGTGGTGAAACTGGCGCAGTCAATGCTGCTGTCCGTGCGGGTGCTGACGCTTGTGAGCGTGTAGGTGACGGTCTGGTTGCCGCGCACATCATTGCTCGCGTCCACTCTGAAGTCGAAAGCATTCTGCCGAAAGTCGGCGAAACGTCTGATAATGCTTTTATTGGCTAAGTCACTTTGATTGATTATTAATCGTTTTTAAGGAGAATAAACATGGCACAAGTAACAGGTGTTGCGTTAGGTATGATTGAAACCCGTGGTCTGGTTCCTGCTATCGAAGCAGCCGATGCCATGACCAAAGCGGCTGAAGTCAAGCTGATCGGTCGTCAATTCGTTGGTGGTGGTTATGTCACTGTTTTGGTTCGTGGCGAAACGGGCGCGGTTAACGCAGCAGTGCGTGCAGGTGCTGACGCTTGTGAGCGTGTGGGTGACGGTTTGGTAGCGGCGCACATTATTGCTCGCGTACACTCCGAAGTCGAAACCATTCTGCCTAAGTCGGAATAATGCCTCTCTTCCCCCTCTGTCAAGAGGGGGAGTTAACCTAGGAGCAGCAGCATGACCACCTCACAACCCAGTAGCGCATGGAATATCCAGAAACGCCCAGCGGCCATGACCCGTCGTTATGAATTTGCCTCCTACGCTGAAACTCGCGATTTTTTGGATCAACTAGCCGTACTTTCCGAGCGCACTGGTTATTATCCGAATTTGAATTTCGCCCGTAATCATGTAAGCATCAGCGTCAATGCAGAAGCTGAAACATTAAGTGATGCGGAATATGCCTTTGCCGCTGAAGCTGATGCTTTAGCCCAACAATAATTTGGTTTAAGCACGAGGTTTGGCAGATGACCCCAGCAAAATCGAGTAAGCCCAAAGCAGTAAAAGCGGTTGCGCCTGCAACCCCAGCATTGCCAATCGCAGAAGCGACACCAGCAGAAGTTGTCCTACCTGTTGTGGAAACACCTGCACCCGTAGCGCAACCGCCGCAAGCAACCGCGACACCACCAATCGTGCCAGCCGCAGCCGACCTGAACCAACCGGGTTTCCCGCTGCACCCTGAGCGTATCTGGCCTGATTAACCTGCGAGAAGACACCCATGACTTCCAGAGTAACCACTTCCGCCTCGATGCAGTCACGCGCCCCGCGTGGTGCTGTCACTGGGGCTTATGTCGGCAATACCACCCCACCACCGGTGGATGTGGATGCCCTGTTCAAACGCTGGGATGCAGCTTTGCATACCCGCAATGTCGATGCTGTGGTTGCTTGTTACAGCCATGATGCGGTATTGCTGCCTACGGTCGCCGATGAGCCACACGTCGGGCATCCATCCATTGCCGAATATTTCAAGCATTTTCTCGCCGGTTCACCGCGCGGAATCGTGACCGAACGTCACGTGCAAGTCGGCTGGGATATGGCAGTGGACATGGGAACGTATTCTTTTGCTTTCGCTGATGGGCGCAAAGTGACCGCACGTTACACCTTTGTGTATCGCCCGCGTGCCGGAGAGTGGCTCATTACCCATCACCATTCGTCCGTTCTGCCAGAACAATTCTGCAAGGTGTAAGGCAATCCCGCCTTTTCGCCCCACGATTTGACCAAGGAGTACTTTGATGGCGTTACAACTCAGCGATTATCAGGACATTATTGATGATTTGGGTGATACCACCAAAGAAGTGCTGGAAGCCAACTGGCAAGAAGCCGCACGGGTGTTTTCCCCACGTGGGCTAGATACCTATTTGCGCGGTGCTGCGGGGCTGAAATCACTGGGGCGCGGCACGGATTTGGTCGAATCTTTCTTGGAAGCGGCTCCGCTGGTTGCCAGAGAAGTGGGCGAACAAGCCGTTTCCGAACTGTTATCCGCAGCCATCCAGATGTTCTCCAAAACCAGTGCCAGTGTTTTGGTGCTGCTGTTTGCCACCGCACCCACAGCGGCAGCGCGGATGGGCGAACTCGAACTGTTCAAAGGCTACCTGAGCCTGTTGAACCATCTGTTAGCACAAGCCCCGCGTGCCTTGCGCCCAATGCTGGAAAAGCTCGATGTATTGTTGGCGCACTTAACACTGGGCGGGTTGCGCCGCTGGGCAATGTGGGGTATTTCCGCTTACCGCAACGATTTTAACGGGCAGGCTGAGTATTTCGGGCTGCAAAACGACGCGGCTATGAACGTGCTGAAGAAAGAACAGCGCGGGGTATTGTTCGTCGATGTGCAACGCCGCCTGATTATGTATTTACGCGCTTTGTGGGGACGTGATTTTTTCCTGCGCCCGACTTCCGGTGACTTTGAAACCCGCGAAGGCTACCGCCCGTATATCGAAGCCAGTTTTATCCACCTGCCGGATGCGTTTGACGATTTCACCCTGCCCAATGGCGAAAAAGCCAAGGGCATGGATGTGTACCGTGCGGCGGCTGCCCATACTGCCGCGCATATCGTGTATTCCCGTTATTATGACGATGCCCAAGGTTTGACCCCGTTGCAACAAGCAATGGTTGGGATAGTGGAAGACGCACGGGTGGAAACACTGGCGGTGAAGGATTTCCCCGGCTTGCTCACCTTGTGGAAAAACCTGTTACCGGCGGATTCGCAAGACAACAGTGCCGCGAGTGTGTTGGGGCGCATGGCACGTGGCTTGCTGGATAAAGATTACCGCGATGATCACCCGCTGGTAGAAGCTGCCACCGCTTTGTTTGCGCAACACACCGAACGTTTAAACGACCAAACCTTGGCGTTGGACATTGGTTTGCAACTGGCGGAACAAGCAAAAGCCTTGGATTTCAAATACAACCCGCGTCAGGATCAGCCCACCAACCCCTACCGCGACGATAACCGCTACCTGTGGCAATCCCCCGACGATGCCGAAAACACCGTGTTATTGCCGGGACAAACCCAGCAGGTGCGCAAATACGTCAGCATGATGGAAATGGTCATGGGGCTGGACGTGGAATACGCAGGCGATGACGCGCAAGAAATCTGGGTGCTGGAAACCGAATTTTTCCATGACGACGGCACGACCCTTAATGAAAAAGAGGGCAAACAGCCGGTGGCATCGCCGGTGCATTACCCGGAATGGGATTACCAGACGCAACTGGAACGTCCCAATTGGGTAACAGTGTTGGAGAAACGCCCGAAACGCGGTGATCACACCGTGCTGGAAGCGGCGATTGAAAAGCACAAGCCCCTGGTGCGGCGCATTAAAAACTTGATCGAATCCATCCAACCGCAAGGTATCATCCGTCAACGCAATCAAGAAGACGGCGATACGCTGGATTTGAATGCCGCCATTCACGCCATGGTGGATATTCGCCGGGGCATTCAACCCAGCCCACGCATCAATATCCGCACTCACTTACAAATCCGCGATTTGTCGGTGCTGTTGTTGGTGGATTTGTCCGAATCCACTAATGATCAGGTTCGGGGTGCAGAGGAAGGGGTAACGGTGCTGGATATGGCACGTGAGGCAACTGCGTTGTTGGCAGAAGCCTTGGTAAAAATCGGCGACCCGTTTGCGATTCACGGCTTCGACTCCAATGGGCGGCACGACGTGGAGTATTACCGCTTCAAAGACTTTGACGCGCCCTATGACGAGACCGTCAAAGGGCGGCTGGAAGCCATGAAGGGCAAGCTGTCTACCCGCATGGGTGCAGCGTTGCGCCATGCCGGTTCGTTGCTGTCACGGCGTGCCAGCCAGAAAAAACTGATTTTGTTGCTTACCGATGGGGAACCGGCGGACAACGATGTACGTGACCCGCAATACTTACGCCAAGACACCAAAAAAGCGGTGGAAGAGCTGGCGCGGCAAGGCATTCAAACCTTCTGCCTGACGCTTGACCCGTATGCGGATGAATACGTATCACGCATTTTCGGGCATAAGTACTACTTGATTCTCGATCAGGTCAGCCGTTTACCCGAAAAGCTGGCGACGCTTTATATTGGGATGACGAAGTAAATCCCACTACTCAAATTGATTCCTTGCCTTTTGTCACATGGGTGATTTTCCTCAGTATCACCTAGTGGCATCACGCCCGTTCAGCCAGTTTGTCCTGATATTGATCACATCCACTGATCATCAAGATATTTCATATTGCAACACAATATTCATGCTTTATCACTAAGCTATTGTTTTATAAATAGTTGTGATTCGTGATTTTCTACGTTACACAATGCAACATTCTGTTGCAATATGGAATGTCCCAATGATCACTATCCA